>JAIRXI010000017.1 GCA_031268395.1 Tannerella sp.
CCCAGCCGGGACGGGTTGACGGGCGGATATTCCGTTTGCGGCCAGCAGGCAGTCTTCTCTTCCGGACACGACGGGTAGCGCCTAATGGACATGTTGGGAAATACACAATGCCCCCATTCATCGTTCATCGTTAAGGAAGAGTCTCCTGCTTTTATTTCAGGGGCAACAATTCCACCGTCCTGTAAAAAATTTCAGCGCCTTCCAGCTGAAGCAATATTTTCCCTTCGCGGACGGAAAGATTATACGCTTCATTCACCAGGTGACCGTTGACATAATGTTCCGATTTGTCATCCACACAAACCACTTCGACCGTATTCCATTCCGGATTCGGATTTTCATAATTCGCCGTGCGGGGAATGCGCTGCTGCGTCCCTTCCATCTGGCCTGAATTAGGCGACTGGGCGCTCGTTCCGCCTACGCACCAATAGTCTCCGCAATCGTTTTCCTGTATCTGACATTCGATGGAAGGCGGCCAGAGACCGTCTTTCGCCTCTTCGGAAAAATGGTACAAAACGCCGCTGTCGCGCGCAGCTTTCAAACGGGGAGGGTATTTTTTATCTCCCCATCGAAAAACGATACGAAGATAAAAATTTTTGTACGAGTCATTCGTACAGATATATCCCATCGGTTCTCCCTCAAAATGCAGGAGGCCGTTTTCCACCCGGAATATCTTTTCTTCATCCCTGTTTTTACCGTACTTTTCGGTATAGGTGTACCAGCCCGACAAGTCTTTTCCGTTAAACAGCGAAATGACCTGGGCGTCACCGTTATTCAGCTTTGTAAACAAAGCCCTGTCCCTGTGTTCTTTCAAAATGGCGGGAATATCCCGCCGGTTCCACATGCAGGAAGTGCAGCCGATACCGGACAGCAGTATGGCCGTAAATAAAAAATAAATACGCATTTGTTTCATGATCCATCCATTATTAATATATTAAAACTTCAAATTCCATATTGTCACACGATTCAACGGTCCGACCTCTTTTTACCCCGTTTCCATACATGAAAACTGTATATCCGAAGGAGAAAACGCACACGGTAAAAACGAAACGGGAGGTAAATTATTGTTTGTAAAACGCTGCATAATCCGCCGCACAGCCATACGGAAAAGCCATTCCGTATGAAAAAAATGCAAATAATAGTCAGTATCGTGAATTATGTATTATCTTTGCGAGCCGATTTGCTTAGGTAAACAACGATACGTGAATGGATAAAATAAGTTATGCACTTGGTTTGAGCATTGGGAACAATTTCCGCAGTTCAGGCATCAAGGCGGTGAACAGTGCGGAGTTTATGAAGGGAGTAAACGATGTCCTGTCGGATGTTCAGCCGGCTATTGATTACTCGGAAGCCGGGGAGATAATTAACCGTTATTTCGCGGAACTCCGGGACGGCAAGTCTGTACTCAACAAACAGGCCGGAGCCGAATTTCTCAGGATTAACCGGGAAAAAGCCGGCGTGGTGGAACTGCCGAGCGGTTTGCAGTATGAAGTGCTGAAAAAAGGAGACGGAGCGAAGCCGAACGCATCGGACAGGGTCCGGTGCCATTATCACGGGACGCTGATCAACGGCGTCGTATTCGACAGTTCGGTCCAGCGCGGCGAACCGGCGGTATTCGGCGTCTCGCAAGTTATTCCCGGATGGGTGGAAGCGCTGCAGCGGATGGAAACGGGCGCCAGGTGGCGGCTGTTTATTCCCTCCGGACTGGCATACGGCGAACAGGGCGCCGGTCAGATGATCGAACCCAACAGCACGCTGATCTTCGACGTGGAACTATTGGATATTGTGTAAAAAGAATAGATAACATTATTAATATGAAAAAGATGAAAAAAACGAATGTGATGGCGACGCTGTGCGTTGCCTTGATGGGAATGACGGTCATTTCATGTGGCCAGCAAGTGAATACCAATGTAAGCCTGAAAACGGCGATCGACAGTGTCAGTTATGCGATCGGTGTAGACTACGGAAACGGCCTGGGATCGGGTCTGGCAACGATTCCCGGCGGACCTGCCAACGCTGATATACTCATTGCCGGGTTTCTCACGGCGATCAAGGGCGATACCGGTTCCCTGAAAATAAGTCCGGAGAGCGCCTCCATGTTTATCCAGCAGTATTTCATGGCCGAACAGACAAAGGCAGGCGCAGCCACGAAAGCGGAAGGAGAAGCCTTCCTTGCGGCAAACAAGAGCAAAAGCGGCGTGATTACGACCGAGAGCGGCCTGCAGTACAAAGTGCTCACGGAAGGTAACGGTCCGAAACCCGTCACCACCGACAGAGTCAAAGTGCACTATACGGGCAAACACCTGGACGGAACGGTGTTCGACAGTTCGGTACAGCGTGGCGAACCGGCCACCTTCGGCTTGCTCGGCGTGATTGCCGGCTGGACGGAAGTACTGCAAATCATGCCGGTCGGTTCCAAATATCAGGTATGGATCCCTTCGGATCTCGCATACGGCCCAAGCGGTTCCCAGACGATCAAGCCCAACAGCACGCTTGAATTTGAGATTGATCTGCTGGAAATTGTAAAAGAGTAGGACGTCCGGAAATGAAAAAATATACTCTATGGACGGTTGCGGCAGTGGCGGTGATGCTTGTTGCCTCCTGCCGCACCACAAAAAATACAGCGGATGCCGTTTCGGCGGCGACTCCTCCTGCCGCACCTTACATGCTGGCAACGGCGGTGGATACGGCCTGCTATTCGATTGGCATCAGTTATGGCAACGGCCTGCGTGAAAGCATGAAGAACTTCCCCGGAGGCGAGACCAACCTGAAAGCGCTGAGGGAAGGATTCCTGCACGCGATAGACAGCGATACCGCGCAGGCGATGACGGCAGAAGCGGCGCAGGCCTATGTCCAGTCCTTCGTGGAGAGCATTCAGCAGAAGGAATCCGGAGTCGAAAAGGAAAAGGGAGAACGTTTCCTGGCTGCAAACAGGGCTGCGGAAGGCGTGATCACGACCGGGTCGGGACTGCAATACAAGGTGCTGAAACAGGGCGACGGCGCGCAGCCGACTTCCGAAGATCAGGTGAAGGTGCACTATACCGGAAAACTGCTGGACGGAACGGTGTTTGACAGTTCGGTCGAACGCGGTGAACCGCTTACCATCGGTGTTGGCGGCGTCATTCAGGGCTGGACGGAAGTGTTGCTGCTGATGCCGGTCGGCTCCAAATATCAGGTATGGATCCCTTCGGAACTGGCCTACGGGCCGCAGGGCGCCGGCCAGGTAATCAAGCCGAACAGCGTACTTGAATTTGAAGTGGAACTGCTTGGCATCGAAGAAAAAGTAACCGAGTGATTAGTATGAACATTGCGATGAAATCGGCAGTTGAGCGGAAACGCAAGACTGCCGATTTTTTTTTCTCTTCAACTCTCCGGTCTTCGTCCCGTCAGTCCAGCGGCACAAACGTCCAGTCAAATGAATTGTCGGGGTGGACTGTCAATAATCGGAATCCGTAAGGGTGTCTGTCAAAGTTGACGCTGGTCGTCTCTCCATTGAGTATGGCGATCTTTCCGCAGTTGCGATTCACGGTTTTATGCAGATGGCCGGACAGCCAGATAAAAACGCCGTTCCGTTCCAACAGATCAAGCAGCTATCTGCGTTTCGCCTGCGGGATATTGAAATATTCGTCTTTCTCATCCACACTTTCAACAAACGGAGGGATATGCGTAAGCAGGATCACCGGCATACCGTTTTTCTTCGCCTTTTGCAGGGCCTCGCGTAACAGCCGGTCGTTGCGCCCGGCTTCTTCCGCAGGCGCTTCCCTCCATAATTGAGAATTGGCCGAAACAATCAGCCGCCCCTTACATTCCAGCGTATGGAAGTCATTGCCGAAAAGACGGCGGTAACGCGCCAGTCCTTCCGGCGTTACGGGGTCGGGGATGTCATGATTGCCCGGCGTCAGCACAACCGGGGGTTTCAGTTTGGCGATCTGCTTCCGGACGGTAGCTGCGGCACGGTCATCCCCGGTATCGTGAATCAGGTCGCCGGCAATGATCACAGCGTCGGGCGACAGTTCGTTCACCTGCCTTATTTCTTGCCCAAAGCGCGCGGAGTCGGCGCTGAAGTCGCTGAAACCCAACTGGGGGTCGCACAGGTGAGCCACAATCAGGGTCTTCTGACCCGATGGCTGACATGCCACCGCGGTTAAAAGAACAATAAATATCATTAGATGCTTTTTCATACAAATTCTTTGACGTTATAACGTTTAGTGTGGGTAATCTTAGTAATGCGAAATAAATAACCTGTCCCGGCGGATAACCGTTACAGGTTAATTGTAGAGACGCGATTAATCGCGTCTCTACGTTGTTATAGCGCCTGAAAATTTCATCTTTCCGTCAGCACAACCGGCCCAAGCAGACCGCTTTCCCTTAACGGGGCGTCTTTGGACGGGCCGTTGATTGTCCAGG
>JAIRXI010000022.1 GCA_031268395.1 Tannerella sp.
CGAGAATATGGCTCATCGACTCGAGAATATGGCTCATCGACTCGAGAATATGGCTCATCGACTCGAGAATATGGCTCGCCGACTCGAGAATATGGCTCATCGACTCGAGAATATGGCCCGCCGACGCGGGCGGATTTCATGCAAATATTCGATTCAACGTTTTTATTCTACAACAATATGAGAAATAAATTCATACCGGCACGGGCTGCATGTCCGCGGCGGCGGGAGGCTCATCGTTCAATCCTGAGCGCCCGGGATTCACCGCAAAAAATCCGTGCGCCGGCGGCTTTGCCGGTAATACGGTGTGTCTGCGTCCGGGACAGGGGCAGCCCTGAAGGGGGCTGTTCGGATCATTTTCGGTTCTGAACGCGGGTGATGAAAAACAGCGTTTCGTGAGATATATATTTACAGCCTGGGACAGAAATGTCAGGTTGACTTTATTTTCAAAATAACTAATTGTAACACATAATACATTATGATTTTCTATTTAAAAGCAAAGCAAAACAGAAAGAGATGGTTACGGACGTTTCCTCTTTTTATGTTCTTTTTCGTGGTATCCTTTGCTCCTCTGCGGGGAACTCAGTCAGCGAATATTGCCGTTAATGAGACGCAGCAACAGACGATTACCGTCACGGGCACGGTGAAGGATTCCTATGGGGAGCCTCTTGCCGGGGCTAATGTTGTTGCGGGGGATCAGACGACGGGTACGATCACTGATGCGGACGGAGCATTTAAACTGAATGTGGCGAGGGGGAGCAGGTTGACCATATCCTATATCGGTTATACTTCCCAGACGGTCACGGTGAACGGGAACAATTTGGCGGTTATCCTGGAGGAAGATACTCAGATGCTGGGTGAGGTGCAGGTTGTTGCCTATGGCGTGCAGAAGAAGGCGACCCTGACGGGCGCTATTTCCGGGGTTAAGGGCGATGAGTTGCTGAAAACTCCGACCAGCTCGGTGAACAATGTGCTTTCCGGGCTTGTTACGGGGCTTACCTCGGTACAGTATTCGGGTGAACCGGGCGACGATGCCGCCCAGATTCTGATACGCGGCAAGGCGACGTTTGCCAATTCGACGCCGCTGATACAGATTGACGGCGTAGAACGCAGTTCGTTCCACGACATCGACCCGAATGAAATTGAGAGTCTTACCGTTCTGAAGGATGCGTCCGCCACGGCCGTTTTCGGTGTGAAGGGCGCCAACGGGGTGATTCTGATTACTACTAAACGCGGGCAGGAGGGGAAGGCGAAAATCTCGTTCTCCACCTCCGCCACGATGCAGGCGCCTACGAAACTGATTGATATGGCGAACTCGTATGAATATGCGACTTTCCATAATACGATGAAGGATTTGGACGGTGCGGAAAGACGGTTTGGAGACTATGTGATTGAGCGGTTCCGCCTGGGCGATGACCCGATTCGCTATCCGGATGTGGACTGGGTGGACTATGTGATGAAAGACCTGAGTCTTGAGACGCAGCATAATATTAACATCTCGGGCGGTACGAAGACGGTGAAGTATTTTGTCTCGGCCGGCGCGTTCACTCAGGGAGGGCTTTTTGACCAGTTCGATCTGCCCTACGACCTTACTTACCAGTACAACCGCTATAATTACCGCTCGAATCTGGATATCGACGTGACGAAGACGACGAAGATTGCGCTGAATATTTCCGGCAACGTGGACAATGCAAGCCGTCCGTATACGGGAGTGGGAAGTACCGGTCTGGTTCGGAACATATACCAGTCGAATCCCTTTTCCAGCCCGGGACTTGTCGATGGCCGGTATGTCATGGCGGGCACCAACTACCTGGATGTGCCCGACCAGAAAACGGATAATCTGCCGTGGGTAGCGGGTACGGGCCTGGGATACTATGGCGGCGGATTCATGCAGACCAGCAATAACACGCTTAGCATCGACCTGGCGCTGAACCAGAAACTGGACGTCATCACCAAAGGACTTGGGATGAGGGTGAAGGGCTCCTATTACAGCGCGTTTCAGGCCTACAAGAACGGTTCGGCCGGCAGGGCGACATTCACTCCGGTCAAAATGGTCGACGGTGTGATGACTTATAAAAAGTCCGGCGAAAATTCCCAGCTCACCTATTCCGACACCCGCGGACAGGTTGCCCGCAACTGGTATATGGAAGTCGGTTTCGACTGGGCGAGGGATTTTGGCGAACATCACGTGACCGCGCTGGCGCTGTATAACCAGGATAAAAAATATTATCCGTCCACCTTTGCGGAAATCCCGACGGCGACGGTCGGCCTGGTAGGGCGTGTGACCTACGACTGGAAAAGCCGTTACCTGGCCGAATTTAACGTGGGATACAACGGCTCCGAAAACTTTGCTCCCGAACGCCGCTTCGGTTTCTTTCCCGCCGGTTCGCTGGGCTGGATTGCCAGTGAGGAAGCGTTCTGGAAGCCCCTCAAGCCGGTTATCGGCCACCTGAAACTCCGCGCCTCGATGGGGCTTGTCGGCAACGACAAGGTGGGCGGCAGCCGCTTCATGTACACGCCCGACCCTTATAACATCAATCAGACGGGCGGCTTAAGCAGGGCGGAATTTGCCTATTATTTCGGGTCGAACCGCGTGACGCTTCCATCGGCAAGCGAGAAATCCAAGAATAATGCATTCGTGACATGGGAAAAGGCAACGAAGCAAAATTACGGAATCGATGCCAATTTCCTGCGCGACCGCCTGAAAGCCAGTTTCGACTACTTCACGGAAGTGCGGGACGATATTCTGGTGCAGGACGGGGCGCTGCCCGCTCTGGTGGCTTTCCCGACTTCCCCGTATGCCAATATGGGCAAGGTGGAAAGCTGGGGCTGGGAAGTTTCCCTCCGGTGGGACGACCGCGTCGGCAAGGATTTCCGCTATTACGTGGGGCTGAATCTCTCCTATAACCAGAATGAAATCATTGAGAGAAAGGAGACGCCGCAGAATTATGACTGGCTTTACCAGAAGGGACACCGTATCGGTTCCCGCAAAATGTATCAGTTCTGGAGATATTACGACGATGCTACCCCCGGATTGTACGAAAAAACATTCGGCACACCTTATCCGACGGCTCTGGGCGGCGGCGAACTGCGACCCGGAGACGCCGTGTTCATCGACCTGGACGGCGACGGGACGATTACCACGGAAGATATGACCTACGATCTGGGATATACGGATGACCCGGAATATCTGGCAGGTATCAATTTCGGATTCAGCTGGAAAAACTTCGATGTGAGTACGCAGTGGACGGGCGCCTGGAATGTCAGCCGCATGCTTTCCGACGTTTTCCGCCGACCGTTTACGAGCAACAACAGTACGGAACAGGGCGGATTGCTGAAATACCACGTGTACAATTCATGGACGGAGGAGAATCCGTCCCAGAGCGCCAGATATCCGCGCCCCACCTGGACAAATACAAACAATTATGCCGAGATGACGCTGTATGAGGTCGACTCGAGATACCTCCGCCTGAAGACGCTGCAAATAGCCTACAACTTCAAGTTCCCTTTCATGGCAAAAATGAAAATGAACGCCTGTCAGCTGGCTTTCAGCGGATATAACCTGTTTACCTTTATGGATTTTATGTGGGGAGACCCGGAAGCCAGGTCAAGCAATTCTCCGACCTATCCTCTGCAGAAAACCTATTCTTTAAGTCTGAAACTTGGATTCTAAAAATATAAAAAGAAGATATATGAAACGGATAAAAATAAATACATACATAATTACCGTCCTTGTCGGGATATCGCTTTTCATCACATCGTGTGTGGATGATATCCTGTTTGGGGATGCATTCCTCGAGAAAACTCCCGGCGGAGACGTGACGATAGACACCGTCTTCAGTAAAGCCGAATATGCCAATCAGTTTCTTGTTGGAATATATGCGATTCAATATTACGGACTTCCATACCATACGAACACGGACTTTCCCTACGTTTACACGGGATGGATCGGGAAATGGGAAAATCTTTCCGACTGCTGGCAGGCCTGCTGGAACGGTCAGGCCATCTATACCCGGTATTATACGGGCCTGCACAACGCGGGCCATGGCAACCGCGACGAGAAGTTCCACTATTTGCAGTCGAACGTATGGCAGGCGGTACGCGCCGGATGGATTTTCCTGGAAAACATTGATCGGGTGTCCGACATGGATGCTTCCGAAAAGGCCCGGCGGTCGGCAGAGGCCAAATGCCTCATCGCATCCCGTTACTGGGATACGTTCCGTCATTATGGCGGGCTGCCTGTCGTCAGGGGGACGTTTTCGGGAACGGATGCGGCATACGAACTGCCCCGCGCCACGGCGGAAGAGACCGTTGAGTTTATGGTGGAACTGCTGGATGAGGCGATTGACGCATTACCCTGGCAGGTGGCCGAGCCGGCCAATGAAAGCGGCCGGTGGACGAGAGCAGGGGCTATGGGACTTAAAACCTCCATTCTGCTTTTTGCCGCCTCTCCCCTGTTCAACAGCAACGAGCCTTATTCGACAGCCCCCCCGCAGGACGCCGTCGAAAACAGAAACGTATGGTACGGCGCATACAAGGCGGAATATTGGGACCGCTGCCTGGCGGCATGCGAAGCATTTTTCGCCCAGCTGAATGCAAACGGACAGTTCGCCCTTGAACAGGCGGCCGGAACCCGTCCGGAAGACTACCGGCTGGCGTTCCGGAAAGCATACTTCCGGCTGAACAGTACGGAAGTGCTACATTCGACACGCATACAGACTTACGACGCTTTCAATGGTTCGTCATACGTCTGGCATGCCTGGCAGAAAAACAATGACCGCGTCGCCTACAGCCCCACTCAGGAATATGTCGAAATGTTCCCTTGGGCGGACGGCGCTCCGTTCGACTGGAACAGGGCGGAACAGGACGGTTCGCTGCAGGAAATGTTCATCAAACGCACCGACGACCCGTCGAAAAGCGTACAGCTGACCCGCGACCCGCGGCTTTATGAAACCGCCATTGTAAACGGAGTGCCCAAAACGCTCGACTGGACAACCGGAAACATGGCCGGCAATCCTTATGAAACGTGGACGGCCGGATATGATGCCAAGGGAAGCCCCAACCGCTATTCCAACGGATATGCACTCAACAAGTATTATCTTGAGGAAGATGCCCTGCGCCAGGACTGTCACTGGTCATACCTCCGCCTGCCGGAAGTCATGCTGAACTATGCCGAAGCGCTGTGTCAGAAAGGACGCCTGCAGGATGCCATCGCACAGGTGGACAAAGTCCGCGCGCGCGTGGGATTGAAAGGCCTGGTCGAATCCAGTCCCGACAGGAATCTGGCGTCCGACCAGAACGCCCTGCTGGAGGAAATCCTGCGCGAACGCGCATGTGAACTGGGTATGGAAGATGTGCGTTTCTTTGATATGATTCGCTACAAAATGAAAGACCGTTTCGAAAAGCATCTGTACAAGCTGGTGATTGAACGGAAAGACGCAAACAGCGGACAATGGTTTGGCCCCGATAAGGATGCGGGTGTGCCCTGGCCGGAGTTTGAATTTAAAAAAGTACCGATTACCAGCCCTACACGCGTGTGGTGGGACGGATTTGACACAAAGTGGTATCTCTCCCCGTTCCCGCTGGGCGAACTCAATAAAGGCTACGGCCTTGTACAAAACCCGGGATGGTAATCTGATAAGAATAACAATACAGTAATAAGTATATTATATGAGAAACAAGATAATAATCTTTCTGATTTTCCTTGCCAACGCTGGAGTGCAGGGATTCGCACAGAATACGGACGTTACAGGGGTTGTGCTGGACAGATGGAAAAATCCCGTTTCGGGAGCTCTCGTTACAGCTGTCGACAATCCGGCTGTTCAAACGACGACGGACAGAGATGGCCGTTTTGCAATCAATGTGGCTCAATCGGTCAAGTTACGCATTTCCACATCCGACAACAGCTCCCGTGTTGTGGAAGCAGAGACGAATGAACCGATGACAATCACGATGGGACTGGCCAGTCAGGCGGTCAACGCAGGCTATGACTTCTCCCAGAATCTGGAGGAAACAACCGCGTCCGTTTCAACTGCTTATGGCGATGAAATCAACAAGCGGGGCGCACGCGATATCGGCAGCTCGCTTTTCGGAAACGTGCTGGGACTGACGGCCCTGCAGGGCGCCGGTACGTACAATGACTTCCAGACCACGTTCTACGTCAGAGGTTTGCAGACGCTGACAAGGTCGGGCAATGAACCGCTGTTACTGGTGGATGGCATCGAAAGGGACATCTCCCTCATCAGCCCCGAAGAGGTGGAATCCGTTACGGTGCTGAAAGATGCGGCGGCAGTGGCGCTTTATGGATATAAAGGCGCTAACGGTGCGGTTAACATTGTAACCAAACGGGGTAAATACGGCGCGCTGGAAGTGAAGTTTTCGTATGACCACGCTATCAACGAACAGATTCGCCGGCCGAAATTCGCTGATTCGTACCTCTATGCCAATGCGATGAACGAAGCGCTGACCAATGACGGACAGAGTGCGCGTTATTCGGCTGCGGAACTTGCCGCTTTTCAGTCGGGGCAGTATCCCTACCTTTATCCGAACGTCGACTGGATTAAAGAGGCTTTCAAAAATACCGGAGCGACCAATACCTATAATATGAACTTCCGTGGAGGCGGGACGAATTTCAGGTACTATGCGATGCTGAACCTGCAGAACAACTCCGGATATGTGAACGAACCCCGGCTGAATGACGGATATTCCACCCAGGACCAATACTCGAAGGGGAACCTGCGTACAAACCTGGACGTCGATTTGACGCCAACCACAAAGCTGGTTCTCAACCTGATGGGGTCGTTACAGGAAATGCGCCGGCCGGGAGAATGGGTTGAAGATGAAGACGAAGCTGACAGAAGAGGCTACCTCTGGGAGTTTATTTATGCACTGCCTTCGGCCGCCTTCCCGGTGAAAACCGAAGACGACCTGTGGGGAGGCAGCAACACCTGGGCCGGCACGCGCAATCCCGTGGGGATGAGCCGGGATGCGGGCTATACCAAAACGCACATGCGTACGCTGTTTGCCGATATGACGCTGAAACAGGACCTGTCGGGCATTTTACCGGGTTTGGGAGCCGACTTTATGCTTGCTTACGACAATTCCGCCGTTTATCGGGAAAAACGTCACCGCACCTATAAGTATGGAAGTGATGCCGTAACCGAATGGAACGGCAACACGCCGAATCTGGATAATCTGAGCAGGTATACCGGCGGAGCGGAGACGGGGCTGGCAACGACCAATGAACTCTATAATTCAACCCGCGTTTTCAATACGGCTTTAGGGCTGAATTATAAAAACACATTTGGCGACCACAGCATTTATTCGCAGTTCAAATGGAATTATGAATACCGCAACTACATGGGTTTGAATCAAACGTTCTATCGCCATAACCTGTCACTGTACACCCACTATGGCTACCTGGGACGCTATTTTGTCGACCTGAGCCTGGTTGCGGCGGGAGCCAACAAGCTGGCGCCGAGTTCGACATGGGGCTATTCGCCTACCGTATCGGCGGCCTGGGCGCTTTCAAAGGAAGATTTCATGGCGGACAATGCGCTGATTGACTTCCTGAAACTGCGGGCTTCTTTCGGCATCATCAACCGTGACAACCTGCCGGTCGACGGGGATGGAAACATAGTGGAAAGATACTGGGAGCAGTTTTACGTATCCGGCACTCTCTTTCCCATCGACGCCGGATTCAACCCGGGTTCGAGCAGAAGACTCAGTCGCCTGGCGACTGAAAACCCGAAGCATGAGCAAGCTTATAAATACAATCTGGGACTGGATGCAACCCTTTTGGGCGGTTTAAACCTGACGGTCGATGCTTACTATGAAAACCGCAGGAACATCTGGGTGGACGCGAACGGGAAATATTCCACGGTGATTGGCCTGAGCGCTCCGTTTGAAAACGGCGGTGTTGTTGACAGTTACGGTTTTGAAATAGGAGCCGATTATTTTAAGAAAATAAATGACTTCAGCTTCAATATCGGGGTCAACTTCGCACTGAACAAAAACGAAATCAAGGAGCAGTACGAAGAACCGAGGCTGTACGACAACCTTGTACGCACGGGTAATCCGGTCGGACAGATATACGGGATGATTGCCGAAGGCTTCTTCAGGGATGATGCCGATATTGCCGGCAGCAAACCTCATCTTTTCAATGAAGTGAAACCGGGCGATATCAAATACAGGGATGTAAACGGCGATGGCGTGGTGGACGCCAATGACGTTGCCGCCATCGGATACAACACGCTCTGTCCGGAAATCTATTATTCGTTTAAACTGGGAGCCGAATGGAAGGGGATTGGATTTACCGCTCTTTTCCAGGGAACCGGCAACTATTCGGCCATGCTTAATACAAAAAGCGTATACTGGCCGTTGATAAACAATACCACGATATCCGAACATTACTACGAAAATCGCTGGACTTCCGGGAATATGGATGCAAAGTATCCGCGCCTGGTGTCGCAGAGCAGCAACAACAACTTCCAGAGCAATACGGTATGGCTGGAAGACCGTTCCTTCCTGAAACTGCGCCATGTGGAACTGTATTACAGCTTCTCCCGGTCGCTGATGAATAAAACATCGTTTATGAATCGCGCGAAAATCTATGTGAGAGGTGTCGACCTGCTGTGCTTCGACAAGATAAAGATTGCCGACCCCGAATCCTACGGAGTAAACAATCCGCTGGAACGCAGCATACTGCTGGGATTAAGCATTGGCTTTTAATCATTAACCACTTAAATTTTAAATAAATGAGATATAAAATATTAGTTATTGGGATTGTTTCCGCCTTTGCGTTTTCTTCCTGCAATCTGGACTACTCGGAAACTACCAATTATGGAAAGGATTACATGCAGCTCAATTTCGATAACGTGGCCAGCCTGCTATCCGACATATACGCGAGACTGGATTACGATTTCGGCAATTATGACGAGGCAATGCTGGCCTCGGCTTCCGATGAAGCCATGTATGCGTGGGAATCGAACAGGATTCACAATTTCTATAACGGCTCCTGGAGTCCTGCCAATTCGCTGACAAACTGGGACGGCATGTTTGTGGGGATTCAGGCCTGCAATCACTATCTGGCAAATTATCTGGGACTGACATTCCCCGAATTGATGGAAAACGACGACTACAAGGCTCAAATGTTCCGTTACGAGAACTACGAGCATGAGGTGCGTTTCCTCAGAGCGTATTTCTACTTCAATCTGGTACGCCAGTACGGCGACGTGCCGCTGGTTAAGGAAGAAATACCCGCCGGCGAACTCAATCAGCTTAGCCGTACTTCATACAAAGACGTGATTGATTATATCATCAGCGAGTGTGACGCCGTTATTCCGAAGTTGCCCGCCGATTATACGAACCTGGGAGAATATCAAATCACTCCGGCTCAAAACGGACGCGCCACCATGATGGCCGCCATGGCGCTGAAAGCCCGCACGCTGCTGTATGCCGCAAGTCCTCTGTTTAATGACGGCTCCGACTCCCAGCTGTGGTATAAGGCTGCCAAAGCGGCAAAAGACCTGCTGGATGTCTGCACGGAGAATGGAAAGAGACTGGAAGCTTATACCAGAATCTGGGGAACGGACAACTGGCAGAGCAATGAAGCTATTCTGGTAAGGCGTATCCTTAACAACAGCAATTCGCTGGAGACGAGAAACTTCCCGGTAGGAGTGGAACATGGCAACTCCGGCAACTGTCCGACCCAGAACATGATAGACGCTTACCAGATGAAAGCCTCCGGCAAGTTCTGGGATGAGGCGGAGAGCGGATACGACCCTGCAAATCCGTATGAGGGCAGAGACCCGCGGTTCGGAATGAGTATCGTAAAAAACGGCGATACGGGCTGGCCGTCCTACAACAGGACCGCTATTCAGACTTATTTTGGAGGAGTAAACGGCGAACCTGTTGCCGGAGCCACCCCGACAGGATATTACCTGAAAAAGTTGCTGGATGGAACACTGGCCAACAATTCCGGTTCGCTTTCTTCCAGCCGTCACAACTTTGTGACGTACCGCCTGGGCGAGTTTTACCTGAACTACGCCGAAGCGGTGTTCCGTCATTCGGGTTCCGCCGACGCGACCTCCGGCGAATTCAGCCTCTCAGCCCGCGAAGCGGTGAATATCGTCCGCGCCCGCACAGGCGTTGAAATGCCGGCGTTACCGGCCGGACTGTCAAACGATGAATTTTGGAAGCAATACACGAACGAGCGTATGGTGGAACTGGCTTTCGAAGGACACCGTTTCTGGGATGTAAGACGCTGGAAAGAAGCTGACAGATATTTCAAAAGTATCACTCAGATGAAAATAACCCGAAACGCCGACGACACGTACAGCTATGAACGTAGAACCGTCAGCCGCCAATGGGAAGATAAGATGTACTTCTTCCCCATCCCGCAGGCTGAACGCATGAAAAACCCAAATCTGGCACAGAACGCGGGCTGGTGATAAACGCCGCAACGGAGAGAGAAATTGATTTCTCTCTTCGTTTTTTTTGTTCCAATAGAAACAAGTAACCCGGCAGCCGGCAAGTGGGGGAAAAACGGGATATTATGCACATGGCAAATCCCGTTTACGATTCGGCCTTCAGAGTCTTGATTTTGCCTTAGCGGATCGCATAATCTGCATATCACCAAAAAAAATTACCTTCAAAATCCGGACGCATATGCCAGTGAAGATGACCGGGCGCATCAGGTGCCGACAATAACCGGTAAAACACACACACCGTCACAGCAAGTCCTCCTATTCAATAATAAACAATGGAAAATGAGGGACAGGGCGGCGTATCCGGCCGAAAACCTCCAGCCAGCCCCGTCACCAGTGAGGCGCGAAGCAATCCAGGCACAGGCGGCCGCCTGACAGCCGTCCGGGCTGCACGGCCTGTGCCTGGATTGCTTCGCTGCGCTCGCAAAGACCGACAGCGGATTTACCAACCTGAGTTTTGGATAGGCAAACCTCATTTTCACCTGCTTCAAACAGCTGAACAGCTTCCATAGCCGGGACATGCGGGTAACAGCCAGCCTTATAACCTCATTATTCCGCTATTAAAAACCTGAGTTCGGGATAAAAAAGAGAAAAAAAACGGTAAGTATGCCTGATTTTTATTATCTTTGTATTTGAATATCAACAAA
>JAIRXI010000076.1 GCA_031268395.1 Tannerella sp.
CGACAAATGATCTTCATCTGTATACTGACTGCCTTCATCTGTACACAGATGGTTGCTGTCTGTACACAGATGGCGTTCATCTGTGTACAGATGCCGGAGTCCGCTTCTCCGTCATCCCCTTTTACCCGACAAACCCCGGCCGTTTCTCCATGATCTTTCTTCCTTTCTGTTTATCCAGGCACAGAGGGTGCAGAGATCAGTTGCATCACCGGCAAAGAAATCTTCACGACACCGGCGAAAGGAGTTTTACGACATCTGCGAAGGAGGCTTCGCGACCTCCGCGACCGGGTGGCTACAATGGTGAGATTTGAAATGCCCCCGGACCCTGTCGTCAATGACCGTTTTGGGATAAAACAGCCGGCGCCGGACAAATCAGGGCGTCGCCTCCGGGCCGTCAACTTCCGTCAGTCGCCGGATTTCACGCCGCTTCCGCCGGGTATCTCCGACAAATTTAGCGGGAAGAGTAGGAAAAGCAGGGAACTTTTTATAATTTTGCGCCTCATTTGAACAACTAACCATACGGACTGATGAATATATCATACAATTGGCTGAAGGAATACCTGCCGCTGGATCTGTCGCCGGACGAGGTAGCCGCGGCGCTGACCTCGACGGGGCTGGAGACGGGTAGCGTGAACGAAGTGCAGCCGGTCAGGGGCGGGCTGGAAGGGCTGGTCGTCGGCGAAGTACTCACCTGCACGGCGCATCCCGGCTCCGACCATCTGCACCTGACGACAGTCGACACGGGCAGCGGCGAGCCGTTGCGCATCGTCTGCGGCGCGCCGAACGTGGCCGCCGGACAGAAGGTCGTTGTCGCCACCGTCGGCACGACACTTTACAGCGGCGAAGAAAAGTTCGTCATCAAGCGAAGCCGGATCCGCGGCGAAGAATCCTGCGGAATGATCTGCGCCGAAGACGAGATCGGCCTCGGGACAGACCATTCCGGCATCATCGTCCTGCCTGCAGACGCGCAGACGGGCATGTCTGCCAGGGAATACTACGGAATCGAAAGCGACTGGACGCTGGAAGTCGACATCACGCCCAACCGGGTCGACGCCACATCGCACTGCGGCGTGGCGCGCGACCTGGCCGCGTGGCTGACGCAGGCCGGCCGCCCGACCGCGCTGAAGCGCCCCGCTGTAGACGCCTTCCGGATCGACAGCCCGCTGCCTGCCGTCACGCTGGAAGTGGTCAGCCGCGACGCCTGCCTGCGCTATTCCGGCCTGACGGTGCGGGGCGTAAGCGTGAAGGAAAGCCCCGCCTGGCTGAAAAACCGTCTCCAGGCAATCGGTCTGCGGCCGATAAATAACGTGGTAGACATCACGAACTTCGTCCTGCACGAACTGGGACAGCCCCTGCACGCCTTCGACGCGGCAAAGATAAAGGGCGGACAGGTAGTGGTGCGGACGATGCCGGAAGGGACGAAGTTCGTCACGCTGGACGGCGTCGAGCGGACACTGACCGGCGAAGATCTGATGATATGCAGCGCGGAAGAGCCGATGTGCATTGCCGGCGTCTTCGGCGGACTGGATTCGGGCGTCACGGAACAGACGGCAGACGTCTTCCTCGAATCGGCCTGCTTCCACCCGGCATGGGTGCGGCGGACGGCGCGCCGCTTCGGACTGAACACCGATGCCTCCTTCCGCTTCGAACGCGGACTGGACCCGAACCAGACCGTCTATGCACTGAAACGCGCCGCCCTGCTGGTAAAGGAACTGGCCGGCGGCGAAATCACAGGCGACATCCGGGACTTTTACCCGGAAGAAGTCAAACCCTGGCCGGTCGACATCACCTACCGGAAAATCAACGCCCTGATCGGGAAAGAGATTCCGGCGGAGACGGTAAAGTGCATCCTCGCCTCGCTGGAGATAGCGATCGTCTCCGAAACGGACGGGGGACTGTCGCTCCGCGTGCCGGTATACCGGATGGACGTGCGCCGCGAAGTGGACGTGATCGAGGAAATCCTCCGGATTTACGGATATAACCGGGTGGAAGTGGACGAACGTGTCCGGTCGACCCTCGGCTACCGGACGCCAACCGACCGCCGCTACCGGCTCGAGACCCTGATCTCGGAACAACTGTGCGGCGCCGGCTTCCATGAAATCCTGAACAATTCGCAAACACGGCTGGCCTGTTACGACGGCCTGACAACTTATCCGGCGGCAAACGCCGTGCAACTGCTCAACCCCCTGAGCGCCGACCTGAATGCCATGCGCCAGACGCTGCTCTTTGGCGGTCTGCAAAGCATCGCCCACAACATGAATCACCGGAACCGGAACCTCCGCTTCTTCGAGTTTGGCAACTGCTATGCCTTCCGTGCCGAAGAACAGACGCCGGAAGAAGCCCTGTCCGGCTACCGCGAAGAATACAGGCTGGGGTTGTGGACTTGCGGCCGCCGTATCGAAAACAGCTGGGCGCACGCAAACGAAGACGCTTCGGTCTACGAACTGAAAGCCTGTGTACAGCACATCCTGACGCGCCTGGGCGTCGACTTGCGGAAGGTCGCCGAAAACGCCGTCTCCGGCGATGTGTATGCCTCCGGCCTCCGCCTGGAAACCCCTTCGGGACGCCTTCTGGGCACGCTGGGCGTCGTCGACCGGAAACTGCTGAAGCGGATGGACATCAGCGGCGAAGAAGTCTATTACGCCGAACTGTCGTGGGACGCACTGATGAAGGAAACCCGGAACGCCGGAGTCGTCTTCTCGGAAATATCCCGATACCCGGAAGTGAAGCGCGACCTGGCGCTGCTGCTCGACAGAGACGTCCTTTTCCGGTCGGTCGAAGAGACGGCCTTCGAGAGCGAACGCAAACTGCTCAGGCGGGTCGAGCTTTTCGACGTGTATGAAGGCAGCCATCTGCCGCCGGACAAGAAGTCGTATGCCGTCAGCTTCTATCTTCAGGACGAGAGCCGGACCCTGACCGACCGGCAAATCGACCGCATCATGCAGAAGATACGGGCCGGTCTGGAACAGAAACTGGGCGCCCGGCTGAGGTAAGCGGCGGCGTCTGTTGAATCTTTGAATCTTTAAAATATACAGATAATGGGAAGAGCGTTTGAATATCGCAAAGCAAGAAAACTGAAACGCTGGGGCAACATGTCCCGCGTGTTCACCAAAATAGGAAAAGAAATCACGATGGCGACCAAGGCCGGCGGGCCGGATCCCGAAACGAATCCCCGCCTGCGCATCCTGATGCAGACGGCCAAGAAGGAAAATATGCCGAAGGACAACGTGGAACGCGCCATCAAAAAGGCCACCTCAAAGGATTATGCCGACTATCGGGAGGTGAATTACGAAGGCTACGGCCCGTACGGGATTGCCGTCTTTGTAGAGACGGCCACGGACAACACGACGCGCACGGTGGCCAACATTCGCAGTTATTTCAACAAGCACGGCGGATCGCTGGGCACGAGCGGATCGCTGGAGTTTCTGTTCGAGCACAGGTGCGTGTTCCACATCGCCAGGCGGGACGACCTCTCGATGGACGAACTGGAACTGGAACTGATTGACTTCGGCGTGGACGAACTGGAGGAAGACGAAAACGAAATCATCCTGTACGGCGAATTTTCGCAGAATGCCGTCATCCAGAAATACCTGGAAGATTCCGGCTACGAGATCACCTCCAGCGAGTTTGTACGTATCCCCGGCGACCAGAAGGACGTGACGCCGGAACAGCGCGAAGCCATCGAAAAACTGCTCGAAAAAATTGAAGAAGACGAAGACGTACAGAACGTTTTCCATAACATGAAGGAAGAGGAAGACGGCGTCTCCTGACGGCGGCTTCTGACAGCGGCTTCTGTCCGTCCGTTTTCCGCGCGACGGAACGGCAAAAGTTCCGGGAATCAGGCGGAAGGCCGAACCTTTGCTCCGACTTTTTTTTTACCGGACATCGGGATATTCAAAAAAAAGGTTGTACTTTTGGTAGCTGATTTAGCTATGTAAAAATAGAAATGGAAAAGATTGACAAATTAGACCGGCAGATACTGAGTATTATTTCAAAAAATGCACGAATGCCTTTCAAGGAAGTGGCAGAAGCCTGCGGTGTGTCGCGTGCGGCCATTCATCAGCGCGTACAGCGCCTGATGGACATGCACGTCATATTGGGTTCCGGATATCATATCAACCCCAAAATACTGGGTTACAATACCTGTACCTATATCGGCGTAAAGCTGGAACGGGGTTCCATGTACAAGGACGTGGTGCCGGAACTGGAAAAGATACAGGAAATTGTGGAAATCAATTTTACGACCGGGCCTTATTCAATGATGATTAAACTGTATGCCCGCGACAACGAACATCTGATGGAACTGTTGAACGGGAAAATACAGGAAATTCCGGGCGTGACCGAAACCGAAACACTCATATCACTCTGCGAAAGCCTGAAAAGGAAAATTCCGTTCAACCCGTAAAGGGAGCGCAGGCCGTTTTCCTGTAGTTCACCGGCGTCATCCCCGTATATCTTTTAAAAAGGCGGTTGAAATAGGACACGTTGTCGAAAGAAAGGCAATAAGCAATGTCTTTCATGGACTGGTTGCCCGTGAGGATCATCCGTTGCGCCTTTTCGATTTTCTTCTGGTTGATATACTGGACGGGGGTTGCGTGCATCTCCTTCCTGAACAGCCGGATAAAATGATCCTTAGAGAGGCAGCAGATGTCCGTCAGTTCGTCGATGTGAATGGGATGATCCAGATGTTCGCGGATGTAGAGCAGCGTTTTCCGGATGCGGTCGGTCGTCCGGTATTTCGGCGAAGCATGTCGGAAGAAGCGGGCAAACAGCTGGAACAGGATTCCCCGCGTCTCGAACGTCACATAAGCCGGCGTGCGGGAATGGAGCGTAAGGTTTTTCATCAGCGTGGAAGAATTGTCGTAATCAGACGGGTCATACTGTTTCAAGTCTCTTCCCGGGTTGATCTCCAGCAGCCGTCCGACCAGCAGCGCATCCAGCGGAGTAGCCTCCTGCTCGACCGGAAAGTGATAATCTTCCAGTACCCGCCGGGTCGAAAACGGAGGCTCGTAGATGTGGATATAATACAGCGCATAATGATCGTCGCACGCGTAGCTGTGCAGCGTAAAGGGCGGAATCAGGTACAGATGCGACGGCGTCAGTTCGTGCACATGCTCCTTCACATGAAGCTTCGCCTTCCCTTCCGCAACCAGGTAAATCCGCGCAAAGGGGCTGTTTACATGCTTGTAGTTCCAGTCGGCCTGATGAACGGCATACCCGACGTTCAACAGGATCAGTTCCGCAGTTTCTTTTTCTTTCATGCCACGCCTTCTCTTCTCCGGCTGCCAAAAGTACGAATTAAGTCGATATCAGAGTATCTATTGCATGAATATTTCTAATGCTCCCCCGCAGGAAAACGCTATTTTTGCACCAAAAACAACATGATGGAATACAGAAAACTGGGAAAGACGGGAATGTCATTATCCGCAATCAGTCTGGGCGCGTCTTCGCTGGGCGGCGTGTTTCATCCGCTGAAAGAAGAAGACGGCATACGCACCGTCCATACGGCCGTCGAAAACGGCATCAATTTCATCGACGTTTCGCCCTATTACGGCCATCTGAAAGCCGAAAAAGCGCTGGGCCGGGCCTTGCAAGGCATCGAC
This sequence comes from Tannerella sp., assembly GCA_031268395.1. GTDB lineage: Bacteria > Bacteroidota > Bacteroidia > Bacteroidales > Tannerellaceae > Tannerella. Next base: position 5,604 of record JAIRXI010000076.1, read on the forward strand.
CGGAAACAGTATTACCTCTCAACCAAAGTCGGGCGTTATGGCCGGGACGGCGTGAACTGCTGGGATTATTCGGCAGAAAAGGCAACGGCAAGCGTGTATGAAAGTATGGAACGGCTGAAGGTCGACTTCGTGGATCTGATTAACGTCCACGACATCGAATTTGCCGACCTGGAACAGGTTTGCAGCGAAACGCTGCCGGCGCTGGTCGCACTGCGGGAAAAAGGAACTGTCGGGCATGTGGGGATTACCAACCTCACCCTGCGGCATTTCAGGTACGTCATCGACCATGTCCCGGACGGGACGGTCGAAAGCGTCCTTTCGTTCTGTCACTATTGCCTGAACGACGACGCCCTGACCGATTACCTGGATTATTTTGAAGAAAAGGGCATCGGCGTGATCAACGCATCCCCTTTCTCGATGGGACTGTTGACGGAAAGAGGCGTTCCCGACTGGCACCCCGCGCCCGCACCCCTGCAGAAGGTCTGCAGGAAGGCGGCGGAATATTGCCGGTCGAAAGGCAAATCCATCGAGCAGCTGGCGCTGAAATATGCCGCAAGCAATCCGCGCATCACCACGACGCTGTTCAGCACAACCCGTTCCGAAGCCGTCCTGAACAATATCCGCTGGGCGCGGGAGCCGCTTGACGCAGATTTGCTGCGCGAAGTGCAGGCCATCCTTGAGCCGCGCTTCCGGGACACCTGGCTGAACAGTTAAACCCTTTGGCACACACTCATTCATGAAAATAATTGATGCGCACGCTCACCTCTGGCTTCGGCAGGACACGGAAGTGAACGGAATGAAAATACAGACGCTCGACAACGGGAAATCCCTGTTCATGGGCGAAGTACGGCAGATGCTGCCGCCCTTTATCCTCGACGGACGCAATACGGCGGAGATTTTTCTCTCCAACATGGACTATGCCCGGGTTTCAGCCGCCGTAATCACACAGGAATACATCGACGGCCCGCAAAACGATTACCTGTGGGAAGTGCAGCAGAAATACCCCGGCCGTTTCCTGTGCTGCGGCCTGGTCGACGCCCGCAGACCCGGCTATGCAGACCAGGCCGCAGCGCTTGCCGGGAAAGGCTTTCAGGGTATCAAACTCCCTGCCGAACGCCTGATATCACCGGACGGAAGAGTGCTGCTCACCGGCAGTGAAATGATGCGGATGTTCCATTTCATGGAAGCAAACGACCTCTTCCTTTCCGCAGACCTGGCGCCGGGCGAAACGCAGGTCGCGGAAATGGAAGAAATCATCTCCGAATGTCCCCGCCTTCGGATAGCCATCGGACATTTCGGAATGGTGACCCGCCCCGGCTGGCAGAAGCAAATCAGACTGGCGCGCCACCCAAACGTGAGGATCGAATCGGGAGGCATCACCTGGCTTTTCAACAGCGAATTTTATCCTTTTGCCGGAGCCGTCCGGGCCATCAAAGAAGCCGCCTCGCTGGCGGGAATGGAAAAACTGATGTGGGGGTCGGACTATCCGCGCACCATCACGGCCATTACCTACAGGATGTCCTTCGATTTCGTGTCGAAATCGGAAGAACTGACCGAAGAAGAGAAAAAACGGTTTCTCGGCGAAAATGCAAGACAGTTCTACCGTTTCGGCCACCTGACAGATTTACCCCATATTAAAAACATGTCGGAATGAAAGCCGTACAGATCATTCGGCCGGGCGAGGTAACGCTCGTCCACCTGCCCCTGCCCGCAGCCGGGCCGGGAGAAGTCCTGATAAAAATAAACTGCGTCGGGTTTTGCGGATCCGACTTGAACACCTATTTGGGGAAAAACCCGATGGTTCAGCTGCCGGTCGTCCCGGGACACGAAATCAGCGCGGAAATAGCAAAAACATCGGCCGGCGTGCCCGAACACCTCCGGCCGGGCACGCCCTGCACCGTCAACCCCTACACGGCCTGCGGACACTGTCCCGCCTGCCTGAACAGCCGTCCCAACGCCTGCCGCTTCAACCGGACGCTGGGCGTGCAGCGCGACGGCGCCATGGCGGAATTTATGACCGTCCCCTGGGAAAAAATTATCCCGGACAGGGAGCGTACGCTCTCGAAAAAGGCGCTGGCGCTGGTCGAACCGCTGAGCGTGGGATTCCATGCCGTCGCCAGGGCGCAGGTGACCGATTCGGATACCGTGGCGGTGATCGGCTGCGGCATGGTCGGGCTGGGCGCCCTGATCCGTTCCGCCATCCGCGGCGCGAAGGTGATCGCGGTGGACGTGGACGACGACAAGCTGGCTCTGGCCAGACGGCTGGGCGCCGCGTGTACCATCCATTCAAAAACGGAAAACGTGCAGGCCCGTCTGCAGGACATCACCGGCGGGGCAGGCCCGGACGTCGTGGTCGAAGCCGCGGGCAGGCCGGAAACCTACCGGATGGCCATTGACGGGGTAGCGTTCACCGGCCGCGTGGTCTGCATCGGCTATGCCGGCACGGAGATTGCGTTCGAAACAAAACTTTTTGTGCAGAAGGAAATGGACATCAGAGGCTCGCGAAACGCCCTGCCGGAAGATTTCCGTGCAGTGATGGACTGTCTCAGGCGGGGCCTCTGCCCGGAAGATGCGCTGATCAGCGGCATCTATCCGCCCGAACACGCCCGGGAAGCGCTGGAGAAATGGAAATCCGGCCCGGGAAAGGTTTTCCGGATATTGGTGAACTTTGAATAAGGGGAACGAAATAACAGGTCACTTTTCCGGATATACATCAAATCATGCAGGTAAAAAACAGATCACCCCGTCGGAGTGGCCTGTCCGTAAAACAGCCATGAAACCCGTTGCGGCGTTTTCGTACAGGGCGACAGCTGCTTTTCTGCGGCGACGGATTCCCTGCGGAAAAGCAGACGTCAAAAATTATTTTTACCCGCTCAAAACAGGATAGAACCAAAAAAGAATATGAAAAAGAATGACTGGAAAGAACGGCTGGGAGTAACTTATTCCACCCGTCCGGACTTTGAGTTTCAAACGGGAGCGGCAGAAGAAGAAGCAACCCTGCCGAAAGAAAAACAGCGGTTGCGCATCACGCTGGACAGGCGTAACCGCGGCGGCAAGACGGTGACGCTCATCACCGGTTTCCGCGGAACTGCCAGCGATCTGGCGGCCCTTGGCAAGCGCCTGAAGGTCAACTGCGGCGTCGGCGGCTCGACGAAAGACGGCGAGATCATCCTGCAGGGCGACTTCCGGCAAAAAGCGCTTGAATTTCTCGCCAAAGAGGGCTATTCCGGAGGCCGGATCAGTTGAATCCCAACAGGGCACGCAGATGACGCAGACTGGATGGATTTACGCAGATTTTATCCGTCCGGCTGCGTCCGGATGTTGCTGTTTTTCCCGACCGGATCCATAAAATTCCGGGATTAAACATCTGTCATCCCGTCCGATGCGTCGGGAAGGCTTCCCGGCGTCTCAGGAGGTTTCCCCATGACCCTGGGAGGTTTCCCCATGACCCTGGGAAGTTCTCCCATGACCCTGGGAGGTTTCCCCATGACCCTGGGAGGTTTCCCCATGACCCTGGGAGGTTTCCCCATGCCCCTGGGAGGTTTCCCCATGACCCTGGGAGGTTTCCCCATGACCCTGGGAGGTTTCCCCATGACCCTGGGAAGTTTCCC
>JAIRXI010000081.1 GCA_031268395.1 Tannerella sp.
TTCATCGTTTATCGTTAAACTCACTGTTTTAGCCCGCGTGAAGTACAGTTAAGCTGTTTCTGTATGAAGAAGAGAAAAAACACCTGGAAGATCCGGCTCGTGCCAAACCGGCCGGCGAAAGGAAAAAGCAGCGACTGCATAGCCGAAGTCGAAGTCGCCGGCAGGACGTTGCGCAATGAAGACATCGCGCGGGCCATCACAGGCAAAGGAAAGGCGTTTTTCCCCGTCGCGGAAAAATGCTTTTCCATGAGGGGGAAAAACGTCTTTCCGTGACGCGCACCTTCACCCGTCTTCCCTGTCACAGGAGAAGGCGCCAAGCGCGCGCCTCCGTTCACGCCGCATCACCGGCCTGCCGGCCTCCATCCCCCGCTATTCGCGGCTTCTCATCACCACTCCCAGGCTCCGCAGGCCGTCGGTCTTGACCACAAGGGGACGGTCGAAACGGACGTGACGGACAGGGCCGGCCTCGCAGACGGCTGGCTGCCGGTTCAGGAAGTCTTCGTCGAAATGGCCCTCGCCGAAGGAGGGATGGATCGTGTAGTAGGCGACGCCGAAGGAGGTCAGGTTGTGGAAGAAATGGGTGCCCTGGCTGGGATCGACGCGGTAGTTTTCCGGGCTGTATTCTGCAATCACGCACGCCTGGCTGATGTGTGCCCACTTGACGGGGATCCCCAGCCAGGGGTCTTCGCTGCCCCAGCGTCCCGGGCCGATCAGGATGTAGCTCTCGCCCCGGAGGGCGAAGGGGTGGTTGAGCTGTTCGATTTCGCGGGCGATGGCCGGGTTGCCGGCCGGGTCGAAGCGGTCGGTCCGGATGTAGATGATGTCGCGGACGTCTTTCAGCACGCCGTGTCCCAGCGCCCGGGTGGAGAAGAGGATCGTCTCGCTGCGGGGGATCTGGCTGAGGTCCTGGTCGATCACTTCGGAGCGGTCGGCGGCGGGGCGTATCTGGAGGAAATGGAACGAGGCGCTTTCCGGCTGTCCCGGCGGCATGTCGACGGCAAACTCGATCTCGACGGGACGCCCCGTTTCCCGCTGTCCGATGTCGAGCAGTTCGGCCAGCGTCGGGGCGAGGGGGAAGAGGTCGTGTTCGAGGCAGTGGGCAAAGGAGAGGATTTTGCGACCCTGGGGCCAGTAGCCGTCGCGGACGAGCCGGTCGACGGGGTCGTATGTGGAGGCGATCCATTGCAGTACGCCGTCTTTGTCGGCGTCGTCGAGCGTCAGTTTCTGCAGGTTAAAGGTGTTGTCGACCTGGATGGGGGCGGCGGTGTTGCGGAGGTCGAGGGCGAAGAAGCGGGTCTGGGTCTCGCGCAGGGCCATGCGGGGTGTGCCGAGTTGGAGGATGTGTCGCGGATGGGCGGGCGAAAAGCGCAGGGCCGTACCGCCGTCGACAATGTATTTGCCCAGTCCCAGTGCGATCTGGGCAATGCCGTCTTCTGTCCGTTCGGGTCCTGTGGGGTAATAGTTCAGCGAACGTGCGACGCCGCTGATGAGGGGATAGAAGCGGTCGCCGTGTGCTGTTCCGACCATTTCCTGGAGCACGACGGCCATTTTTTCCCGGTCGATCAGGTTGCTTGTTGCGCGCATGTAGGCGCGGCTGTCCCGGAAGAAGACGGAGGCGTAGACGCCCTTGACGGCGTTGCTTACGGCTTGCTGCATGGCCTGCCGGTCGGGCAGGCGGGCGAGCATGTAGGTGGAGTAGACGCCGGCGAAGGGCTGGTAGTGCGCGTCTTCCAGCAGGCTGGAGGAGCGGACGGCGACGGGCCGCTTCATGCTGTCGACAAAGGCGGCGAGGTCGTCGGCGAGGTGTTCGGGCAGGGCGGCGTTCAGGAAATGGTGGAGGATGGCATCGTCGGGCAGTTCGCTCAGGGCGACCGGATACAGGCGGTTGTTTTCCATGAACTCGTCGAAAATGTCGGTACAGAGTACCACGGTCCGGGGAATGGTGACGGGGAAGTTTTCGCGTTCCAGCCGGGGGTAACGCTTGAGCATCGTCCCGACAAAGGCCAGCCCGCGTCCCTTGCCTCCCAGCGAGCCTTCGCCGATGCGGGCAAAGTTGCTGTATTCGTCGAAGCGGTCGCGCTGGTAGACGGCCACGGTGCCGGAGTTTTTCATCCGCCGGTACTGTACAATCACGTCGAAGATAAACTGGCGTGCCTCGTCCATGGACTGGTACTGGCCTGCGTCGATGCCCTTGAGCAGGGCGGCCGGCGGAAAGAGGGCGCGGGAGTGGAAGAAACGTGAGAAGTGGTTGCGCGACAGGTGGTAGGCCAGCGAATCGTCCGGGATGAGGCAGAGTTTGTTTTGCAGGTCTTTGAGGTCTTTGATGCGCATGATTTCTTCCCGTGTTTCGGGATTGAGGATGACGAAGTCGCCGAAGCCGAAGCGTTCGCGGACTTCTTTTTGCAGGTCCTGCGGATAGTTTTTGGAATATTTGTCGATGAAGGAGGCGTCCAGTTCTTCGGCGTAGCGGAAGTTGCCGCTTTCGGAGGACTGGAGGACGAGGGGGATGGGCGGTTCGTGCCGGCGGACGTGCTGTCCGAAACGGAGGCCGGCGAGGGGGTCTTTGACGCCGTTGCGCATGAAGCTCATGTCCGAGATGATGCCGAGCATGTTGTCGCGGTAGCGGTCGAAGAGTTGCACGGCTTCGTCGTAGGTGCGTGCCAGCATGATTTTGGGCCGGCCGCGCATGCGGAGTGTTTTCAGGTGGGCGTTCAGCGCTTCTCCGGCAAATTCGCGGCTTTGCTCCAGGACGAATTTGTAGAGGAGGGGCAGGGCGGAGGAGTAGAAACGGATGGAGTCTTCGACCAGCAGGATCACCTGTACGCCGACGCTGGCCGTGTCTTTGGGGGCGTTCATCCGGTCTTCTATCAGTTTGATGATGGCCAGCAGCAGGTCGGTATTGCCCAGCCAGCTGAAAATGCAGTCGATGGCGCTCAGGTCTTCGCTGGCTACGCGCTTCGATACTTCTTTCGAAAAGGGCGTCAGGACGACGATCGGGATGGAGGGATGGCATTGCTTGATTTCCTTTGCAGCCCCGAAGATGTCGCGGTCGATCATGTTCGGCATGAAGATGACCAGCTCGAAGCGGCGTCCTTCCATTTCCCGCAGGGCTTCCCGTCCGTTTGTCACCTGCGTGAAGCGGGGCGGATAGCGCAGGCTGAGGGCCATGTATTCGTTGAAGATCTGTTCGTCGACGCGCCCGTCTTCTTCCAGCATAAAGGCGTCGTAGCGGGTCGCAATCAGCAGCACGTTGTAGATGCGCCGGTTCATCAGGTCGGCAAAAGAGGTGTCCTTGAAAGCCACCTTCCGGAAATCCCGTATCTCGTTCATCGGTTTCATTGTTATCTGTAGCCTCCAAAAGTAGTGAAAATCTTCCGGCAGGCAAAAAGGTGACGTGGGTTTTGCCTGTATGGACGAGCCGCTCAGGAACCGGCGGGAGGGGATAAAAATAGCTGAAAAGTATTGCTGCTCCGAAGAAAATTGCTATCTTTGCCCCGCAAATTAAAAAACGATAAAGAATATATGAACAATTATGAAACCGTTTTCATTTTGACTCCCGTTTTGTCTGATGCCCAGATGAAGGAAGCGGTAGAAAAAATCAAGGGCATTCTCGTGGCGGAGAGTGCGGAAATTGTGAACGAAGAAAACTGGGGCCTGCGCAAGCTGGCCTACCCTATCGAAAAGAAAACGACGGGGTTCTATCAACTGATTGAATTTAAGGCCAATCCAAAGACGATTGCCGTATTGGAGACCCAATTCCGTCGGGACGAACGTGTGATCCGCTTTCTGACTTTCCGTCAGGACAAGTTTGCGCTGGATTATGCGGGAAAGAGGAGAAATTTAAAAGCATCAAAAGAATCAGGAAAGGAGAACTAAACAATGGCAGCAGCAAACAATCAGTCGGAAATCAGATACTTGACCCCCATGTCGCTGGACACGAAGCGAAAGAAGTATTGCCGTTTCAAGAAGAGTGGAATCAAGTATATAGACTACAAGGATCCGGATTTTCTGAGGAAATTCCTGAACGAGCAGGGCAAACTCCTGCCGCGCCGAATCACCGGGACGTCGCTGAAATTCCAGCGCCGTGTGGCTCAGGCCGTAAAAAGAGCACGCCACCTGGCATTGCTTCCCTACGTGACCGATTTGATGAAATAAGTAAAAAGGAAACAGACTATGCAAGTTATTTTGAAAGAAAACGTAGCGAACTTAGGCTACAAGGACGACATCGTAACCGTCAAGGACGGTTATGGCCGCAATTTTCTGATTCCGCAGGGCAAAGCCGTAATCGCTTCGGAACCGGCAAAGAAGGTGCTGGCGGAAAACATGAAGCAGCGTGCTCACAAGCTGGCGAAAATCAAGGAAGACGCTCTGGCCCTGGCCGCCAAACTGGAAAAGGTGTCGCTGGTGATCCGCACAAAAACCAGTTCGACGGGTACGATCTTCGGCTCGGTAACCAACATACAGATTGCCGACGAACTGATCAAACAGAGTTGTGAAATCGATCGCAAGCTGATCTATATCAAGGACCCGGTGAAAGAAATCGGAACATACAGCGCACAGATAAAACTTCACCGGGAAGTGTCGGTCGACATTCCTTTTGAAGTTGTTTCCGAACCGTTCTAACAAACAGTGCAGTAATAAAAAAAGCCTCGCAAGAGGCTTTTTTTGTTTCACTAAAAAAATATTCATACCTTTGCCTCTGAACTCGCAAGATGGGTGCACAATATGAATAAAAAAGGTCGCATAATCCTTCCACTGTCGGCTCTACTGTTTTTATGGGCTTCAACGGTGCTACCGGCAAAGGAGAAAGCCTTTACGGTGGTTATTGACGCCGGCCACGGAGGAAAAGACCCCGGGTCGGTGGGTTCTCGCGTCAAGGAAAAAACAATCAATCTTGCCGTTGCGCTGAAATTGGGCGCATTGATAAAAACCGGTCACAAAGACGTGAACGTGATCTATACACGTGAATCGGACCGGTTTGTCGAATTGAACGAACGCGCCAACATTGCCAACCGGAACAAGGCCGACCTGTTTATCTCCGTACACGCCAATTCGATGAAAAAGGGGCATCAGAAAGTGAGAGGTACCGAAACGTATACACTGGGACTGGCCCAAACCGAAGAAAACCTGAACGTGGCCATGCTGGAAAACTCCGTGATCCTGATGGAAGACAACTACAAGCAGCGATATGGCGGATTTGATCCCAACTCATCGGAGTCCTACATTATATTTGAATTTGTGCAGAACAAGCACCTGGAACAAAGCATCTCGTTTGCATCCGAAATACAAAGGTCCTTTTCTTCGGCCAAACGGGTGAACCGGGGCGTGCGGCAGGCCGGATTTCTGGTCCTGAGGGCCACCAATATGGCCAGCGTACTGATAGAACTCGGTTTCATCTCCAATCCGGACGAAGAACGTTTCATGCGCTCCAATGACGGACAAAACCAGCTGGCCCGTTCCATCTACGATGCATTTTCCAAATACAAAAAAGAACAGGATATGAAAAAAGGCCTCTATTCGCAGCCCGGTGACGTCCGTGTGGCCGATCTGCCGCCTGCCGAGTCGAGGCCCGGGCCGGACACGGCACAACAGCCTGTCCAAAGCAAACCGGATACACGACCGGCACGGCAGCCTGTCCGCAGCAAACCGGAACCTGCCGCCACATCCGGGACGCCCGATGCGCAGACAGGACAGGTTGTCTACAAGATACAAATCCTGCTGTCCGACAGGAAACTTCCGGCCGGTTCGCCCCGGCTGAAAGGATACAAGGCCGACTGTTATGTGGAAGGCAACGTATACAAATACACTTACGGAGCATCTGCCGACCAAAAGGAGATCCAGCAATTACTCAGGCAGGTCTCCAAAGATTTCGGGGATGCATTTATCGTCCGTTTCAAAGACGGGAAAAGAATAAAATAAAAAAACAAACAGACAGATGAAAATAAAATTCACAAAGGAAATGATTATAGGCCTTGTAGTTATCATAAGCCTTGCATTCTTATATTTAGGTATAAATTATTTGAAAGGGATCAATTTGTTTAAGCCGGTCAATCATTATTATGTCACCTGTTCAAACGTAAAGGATATAACCATATCCACGCCTGTATATATAGACGGCTTTAAGGTCGGACTGGTCCGGAGCATGGCGTACGACTACTCGACCAACGGCAAAATCAGTGTGGAGATCAGCCTTGAAAAAAACATGCGGCTCACCAGAGGCAGTTACGTTTCGATCGAGAAGACACTGCTGAGCGGCGCAGAACTGCATCTCCATCTGAACACGTATGTGGATGAATATCTGAAATCCGGCGCAAGCCTTGAAGGGAAAATACCGGGAGACATGATGAGTACCATACAGGAGAAAGTCCTTCCGCAAATTTCAGAATTGATCCCGGCATTGGATTCCATTCTCCACGGCCTGCAGGAGCTGGTAAGCCATCCGGCCCTGTCGCAGTCGCTGAATCACATTGAAAACACAACGGCCCAGCTGGAAGTTTCTTCCCGCCAGTTAAACCGCTTACTGGGAAACGACATTCCTGTGATTGCCGACAACTTGAAAACGACGAGCGGCAATTTTGCCCTGCTGAGCGAAGAAATGAAAAACCTGAACCTGACAGCCAGCGTCAACTCCCTGAATCTGACGCTTGACAATTTGAACACAATGACTGTCCGGCTCAACTCGAAGGACAATTCGCTGGGATTGCTGCTGAATGATTCTTCCCTCTACAAGAATCTGAATCTGACACTTGACAACCTCTCCGGCTTGTTCATTGACATAAAACAACATCCTAAAAGATATGTCCATTTTTCATTATTTTAATCCACGGGAAGAAACGCTTTATCCGCGAGCGACTTCTTGCTGTCAGACCGATTTGGAGTCAGCCCATACAAGATGCCGGGAGGATTTTCGAAATGTTTCTAATGGGTCGCTATTTTTTGTATAAATGGCAAGTGGTTATATATAAGGGCCATACGCAGCTCAAAATGTTTGAGACAAATCCGCTCCGACCCTTTTTCTCCGAACTTCTTATTTGGAATAATTCTATTTAACGAGGAAAAGATTATTTTTTTTCGAAAATACCAAGTCACTGATTTGTGGGATTTTTGACGAACAGGAATAATTAAACGGGAAAAAACGAGATCTATCCCGACTGGGCCGGAAGGGTGATTTATTATTGAAAGGACTTTTCCTTTCCGCTAAAAGGGGTAATATTAAGTAAATACAAGCATACCGTTAATAATCAGCGAAATGTAAAAACATAAGATTTCCACGGTCATCGAAATTTTGTTTCTTGCAAAAAAAAAATCGACCTTTGCGGAGTTATTGTATATATGTATTATAAAGATGTTTTTTAAAGATATGCAACCTAATTATCTGTCATTGTGGCATAAATGTTTAGAGATTATCAAGGACATTGTCCCTGAAGCGGCTTACAGGACGTGGTTTCTTCCCATTGTACCTATATCGTACGAGCATAAGAAATTTACGATACAAGTACCAAGCCAGTTTTTCTATGAGTATCTGGAAGAAAAATACGTGGGCGTATTGAAAATGACGCTGTTTCGTATTTTTGAAGAAGGCGTTATCTTGAATTACAGGGTCGTAATGGAAAAATCCGGAAAAAACGGAACAATTGATTATCCTGCCACGAATAGCCATGTGGAATTGAACGGCCCGTCGCCGATTGATATTAAAAAGGCGCCGCAGCCCTATACAGGATATGCGCCGCAGGATTTTTACCTCCAGTTGAATCCCAAATACACGATTGATAACTTCTTTGAAGGCCCAGGCAATAAACTGGCGCGCAGAGCCGGCGAAACTATTGCCGACAATCCGGGAAAGACGACCTTCAATCCTCTCTTGCTGTATGGACATTCCGGCGTTGGCAAAACGCATTTGTGCCACGCGATCGGATTGCGTACACGAGAAATGCATCCGGAGAAAAAGGTCTTGTACGTATCGGCCAATATTTTTCAGATCCAGTATACGGATGCGGTGAGAAAAAATACGGTCAACGACTTTTTTACGTTCTATCAGAGCCTCGACGTGCTGATTCTGGATGACATCCATGAACTCGTCGGCAAACAGCAAACGCAAAACACCTATTTCCATATATTCAATAACCTGCATCAACTGGGCAAACAGTTGGTATTGACCTCCGACAAAGCACCGGCGGAAATCCTCGGCATGGAAGAACGACTGATCACGCGCCTGAAATGGGGGCTGACCACGGAAATAGCACGGCCTGACAAAGCGCTGAGAAAAAAGATTCTCCAAAAGAAAATCGAATCCGAAGGGCTTGTTTTCAAGGAAGATGTAATTGACTACATCGCCGAACACGTGACGGATAATATCCGCGACCTGGAAGGCACGCTGGTGTCGTTGGTGGCTCACTCCGTAATCGACAACCGGGAAATAGATATTGCTCTGGCTCGCCAGGTAATCAAACAGACCGTATCTGCCAAGCCGGCGGAATCCCTGTCCATCGAAAAAATCAAGAAGGTAGTCTGCGATTTCTTTCACCTGGAACAGGAACTGATCCATTCTCCCTCCCGAAAACGGGAAATCGTCCAGGCGCGTCAAATTGTCATGTACCTGGCCAAAGAATATATGCACATGTCACTTTCACATATCGGAAAGATCGTAGGAGGCAAAAATCATGCAACCGTATTGTACGCTTATAATACGGTAAAAGACCAGATCGAAATCAATAAAACGTTTCGCTCCACGATGGAAATCCTCGAAGATGCGCTGAAAAAATAACCGAAACAGGCATGGGAAAAGTCTTTTTTGAAAGTCGGAATGGCTATAACAGAAAAACTGTTCCGGTTGACAGCCGGAACAGTTTTAAACCGGCGCAGTCATTTCAATTTTCTATTCTCGAATCCCATTGCCTGGCAGTGTGACATTTTCGGGAAATTTTTCGCCCTCCATAAAATAAACAATATGGCTGTTGACAGATATTTACAGAGAGATTTCGGGAGACTTTTCAACAGCGCATATTTTTTTACTGAATCATTCAGGCACAGAAATAAAATATAACTATCTTTGTCCCTGACAAAAAAAAGCACGACAACAACGAAGATGGATTTAAAAACGTACACTTTCGACGAAGCCAACAGGGCTTCACTTGATTATTTCGGCGGCGACGAACTGGCCGCAAAGGTTTGGGTTAATAAATACGCCCTGAAGGACGCTTTCGGAAATATATACGAAAAAACGCCGACCGACATGCACCTGCGCCTGTCGAGCGAAATCGCCCGTATTGAAAAAAAGTATCCGAATCCTTTGTCGGAAAAAGAACTGTTCGATTTGTTTGATCACTTCCGGTACATCGTTCCGCAAGGCAGTCCGATGACCGGTATCGGAAACAATTTTCAAATCGCCTCGCTGTCGAACTGTTTTGTCATCGGACTGGAAGGAGATGCCGATTCATACGGCGCCGTGATCCGGATTGACGAAGAGCAGGTGCAACTGATGAAACGGCGGGGAGGCGTCGGACACGACTTGTCCCATATCCGTCCGAAAGGTTCTCCCGTCAAAAATTCGGCACTGACCTCCACCGGCTTAGTGCCTTTTATGGAACGATATTCCAACTCTACGCGCGAAGTAGCGCAGGATGGACGCCGGGGCGCACTGATGTTAAGCGTATCGATCAAACACCCCGATGCCGAATCGTTTATTGATGCAAAAATGACGGAAGGCAAAGTCACGGGCGCCAACGTATCCGTAAAAATAGACGACGAGTTTATGCAAGCGGCAGTGAACGACATGCCATACCGGCAACAGTATCCCATCGATTCGCCCCTTCCGACTGCCTCCAAAGTCATTGATGCTGCCGCGCTGTGGAAAAAGATTATTTACAATGCGTGGAAATCAGCGGAGCCGGGCGTCCTTTTCTGGGATACCATCCTCCGGGAATCGGTAGCGGATTCGTATGCCGACCTTGGATTCCGTACCATATCCACCAATCCCTGCGGCGAGATACCGCTTTGCCCGTACGACAGCTGCCGCCTGCTGGCCATCAACCTGTATTCTTACGTGCTTCAACCCTTTACGAAAGACGCCCGTTTTGATTTTGACCTCTTCAGGAAACATGTAGCCTTGGCCCAGCGGATTATGGATGACATTATCGACCTGGAAACAGAAAAAATAGACCGTATCCTGGATAAAATAGACAGCGATCCCGAATCGCTGGAGGTCAAACGGGCGGAGCGGTTCCTGTGGGAAAAAATCAAGAAAAAGACATTGCTGGGTCGCCGTACAGGCGTGGGCATCACAGCCGAAGGAGATATGCTGGCCGCGTTGAATTTGCGGTACGGCACGGAAGAAGCAACCGATTTCGCCGAAAACGTACAGCGAACGCTAACCCTGGCTGCTTACGGATCGTCCGTTCTGCTGGCCAAGGAACGCGGCCCGTTCGAGATATTTGATGCCAAACGGGAAGAAAACAACCCGTTTATCAGCCGTCTGAGAAAAGAAGACGAAACGCTGTATAAGAATATGGTGACGTATGGACGCCGAAACATTGCCTGTCTGACCATCGCGCCGACGGGCACGACCAGCCTGATGACACAGACAACTTCCGGCATCGAACCGGTCTTCCTTCCGGTTTACAGGCGTCGCAGGAAAGTAAATCCGAACGATGCGTCGATCCGGATCGACTACGTTGATGAAACGGGAGACGCTTTTGAAGAATACACCGTCTTCCATCACAAGTTTGCAACCTGGATGCAGGTAAACGGCTATTCGACCGACCACTTGTACACGTCGGAAGAAATTGACGAATTAGTCAAGAAATCGCCCTATTACAAAGCGACGTCCAATGATGTGGACTGGGTGCAGAAAGTAAGAATGCAGGGACGGATTCAAAAATGGGTCGACCATTCGATCAGCGTAACGATCAACCTGCCCAACGACACTTCCGAAGAGCTGGTCAACAAACTGTATATTGAAGCCTGGCGTTCAGGCTGCAAAGGCTGCACGGTCTATCGCGAAGGCTCCCGTTCCGGCGTACTGATAGCGACGGAGAAAAAGAAGCAGACGGTATATCCGGAACCGCTCATGATCGAAAGTACCCGTCCGCGTGAACTGGAGGCGGATGTGGTTAAATTCCAAAACAACCGCGAAAAATGGATTGCTTTTGTCGGATTGCTGAACGGTCATCCGTATGAAATATTTACCGGACTGGCGGACGACGACGAAGGCATCATGCTTCCCAAGAACGTTTCCAAAGGAGCCATTATCAAAAGCCGCGATGAAAACGGACATAAACATTATGATTTCCAGTTTAAGAACAAGCGCGGTTTTAAGATGACGCTCGAAGGCCTGGACGGCAAGTTCGACCCCGAATACTGGAATTACGCCAAACTGATTTCCGGCGTTTTGCGCTACGGGATGCCGATTGACCAGGTAATAAAACTCATACAGGGGATGGAACTGGACAGTGAATCCATCAACACCTGGAAGCACGGTGTGGAAAGAGCCTTGCGGAAGTACCTGCCGAATGGAACCGCCGTTGCGGGACAAGTCTGTCCGAATTGCGGATGCGAGATACTGGTCTATCAGGAAGGATGCCTGATCTGTACCGGTTGCGGCGCCTCCAAATGCGGCTAAGCGGGTAAAGCCCCCGGAATGAAAGTCACGTTTCATATTGAATACCGGGTCGACGCAGGAAAGCAACTGTGCATTGCCGGCGCGGGCGAATGGCCGTTTGCCGGCATGTGGGAAATGCAGCGCGACGAAAACGGCCGGTGGATGCTTCAAGTAACCATTCCCCCTTCCGTCGGGAGCATAGACTACCGGTATCTTTTGGTCGGCGGCGGAAAAACGGTGGCCGAACCGTGGGAAAGGCGGCATCACGCCGTTTTTGATCCCTCCGTAGAGACGTACCATCTGTATGATTACTGGCAGGAAACGCCGCCGGACATCGCACTTTACTCTTCCGCCTTCACAAAAGCAGTGTATTATGCAGCACATACGCCCTCCGGAAAGCCGGAGGCAAACGGCCGTCGCATGTTGGTAATACGTGTGCCGAATCCCCGTGCGGGAAAAAACCGGCGTCCGGCGATCGCAGGCAATCAGGCCGCTTTGGGCTTCTGGCATCCGGAACAGGCCGGGGAAATGGACGGCACGGATTTTCCGGAATGGGAAATCCGCCTGAATGCAGACGATATGACGTTTCCCCTGGAATACAAGGTTCTTCTCCGCGACGGAGCGGGACAGACGGTTTGCTGGGAAACCGGGGAAAACAGGAGGCTGGAGCAATTCCCGCCGGAACCCGACGTAACGGTCGTGGTGTCCGGCTATCCGTACCGGGAGAGCCTCCCGGCATGGAAAGGGGCCGGAACCGTCATCCCGGTATTCTCGCTTCGCTCGGAACAGAGTTTCGGTATCGGCGACCTGCACGATTTAAAGTTGCTGATAAACTGGGCGGAACAGACGGATCAACGCCTGATTCAGCTCCTGCCGGTGAATGACACGACGCGAACCCATACGCGGGCAGACTCCTATCCGTACAGCGCCATCTCCATCCATGCACTGCATCCGCTGTATATTTCGCTGGCGGAAATGGGGACGCTGAAAGATGCTGGGAAAAGGGCTTTTTACCGCCAGGTGCAGCAGACGTTAAACGCCGGAGAAGAGGTGGATTACGAAACGGTTGAGAAGTACAAGACGGACTACTGCCGCGATTTTTTTGCCGGGGAGGGCGCCTCCGTGCTGGCAGGCGACGCCTTCCGGACGTTTTGGGAAACGGCGCATACATGGCTGGTGCCATACGCCTCCTTCTGCTATTACCGCGACAAATACCGGACGGCAGACTTTTCCGGGTGGGGCGAACACGCCGTATACCGGCCGGAAAGGGAATACCGGCCCGACGAGACCGTCGACGACCGTGAAGCCTGCCGGGAAAAAGCGTTCACGTATTTCCTCCAGTTCGTCCTGCATACCCAGTTCAAAGCCGTATCGGATCATGCCCGGCAAAAAGGAATCATCCTGAAGGGAGACCTGCCGATCGGCATCCACCGCTCGAGCGTGGAAGCCTGGACAGAAGCCGCCCTTTTCGACGGGAACGGGCAGGCCGGAGCGCCTCCGGACGCTTTCTCGGACAAGGGGCAGAACTGGTCTTTCCCGACATACAACTGGGAAGTCATGGAAAAGGATGACTTTGCCTGGTGGAAAAAGCGGCTCCGCGCGCTGGAAGACAATTTCACCGCGCTGCGCATCGACCACATCCTGGGCTTCTTCCGCATCTGGGAAATCCCGGTCGACCGGGTGGAAGGCCTGTGCGGTCATTTCAGGCCGGCGCTGCCCTTTACCGCAGATGAAATCGAAGCCTGGGGACTGACCTTCCGGCACTCCTTTCTCAAGGCGCGTATCCATCGCCGCCATGCCGCCGAACTGCTGGGCGACGCCGTCGAAACATACCTGTTACCGGAGGAGGACGACTATTTCACGCTGAAACCCTTCTGCGACACGCAACGGAAAGTGGACGACCTGCTCCGGGGACGCAGGGATCCCGTTTCCGCAAAGATCAGGGCTGCCCTGTTTGCCATTGCCGGCGAAGTCCTTTTCCTGGAAGATCCCCGCGAGCCGGCGAAGTACCATCCGCGCATTTCCGCATCCGGTTCGTTTGTCTACGGGGAACTGACCGCAGAAGAACGGCAGGCGTTCGACGCCCTTTCCTTCCACTTCTTTTACGAACGGCACAACGCCTTCTGGAAAGAAACCGCACTGAAACGCCTGACCCCGCTGGTACACTGTACCGGCATGATGATTTGCGGAGAAGACCTGGGCATGATACCCGATCCGGTGCACGAGGTGATGGACCGGCTGCATATCCTGAGCCTGGAACTGGAACGCGCCCCCAAACTTCACGGCCGGGAATTTGCCGATTTGCAAAGACTGCCCCGCGCGTCCGTCTGCACCACCTCCACGCACGACATGCCGCCGCTGCGTAACTGGTGGAACGAAGACCGCGAACGGACACAGCGCTATTACCGGCAGGCGCTGCACGGAGACGGCGCCGCGCCCGCAACCTGTACGCCCGAACTGGCCGGACAGATCCTGCGCAATCATCTGAATGCTTCTTCCATGCTGACGGTCATTCCCCTGCAGGACTGGCTGGCCTTGAGCGCCGACCTGCGGCATCCCTGCCCGGAACGCGAACGGATCAACATCCCCGCCGACCCGCAGCATTACTGGCGGTACCGCATGCACCTCTCGCTCGAAACGCTTTCGACAGCAGACGACTTCAACCGGCAAATCCGCAGCCTGATAGCCGAAAGCGGCAGAAACTCCTCAACGGAGTGACTGTTTCGTTAAAGAACCCGCGCAGCGCGCTGTTTGACAGGACATTTACGGCAGAACAGTGATATGCTGCCGGTCGTTGAATACCGCAAGGTGTTTACGACGGGCGTCGTAAGGTGCTTACGAGGGAGGTCGTAAGGTGCTTACGAGGGAGGTCGTAAGGTGTTTACGAGGGAGGTCGTAAGG
>JAIRXI010000098.1 GCA_031268395.1 Tannerella sp.
GAGATGGTTGTGCTGGACGAAAATACGCCGGTCTCCATGAACATGTGGGGATTCACGCCGGATTACTTTGCCTATTCCGAAGCCTTTTTCGGGGAGTTTCTGCGCGCCCATGCGGGAAACCTGAAAAGTGAATACTTTATCCCGCTTATGGTAAACGAGCTGGTGACAAAAAACATTGCCCGCGTGAAAGTGCTGGATACGGCCTCGAAATGGTTCGGCGTCACGTATGCCGCCGACCGCCAGAACGTCGTCGACAAAATCCGGGCGCTGATTGATGCCGGGGAATATCCTGAAAAACTGTTCTGAATCAGGAAATCAAAGATAAAAAGAAACGAAAAGGAGATTTGTGATGAAAAAAATGACAGCGACAGCGCTTGCGTGTATCTTCTGCCTGTGTGCGGGATACGTGTCGGCGCAGGAAAAGGAACTGGTTGTGCTGATGGATACCGATATGGGAAAAATCAAAGTGAAACTGTACAGCGATACGCCCCTCCACCGGGACAATTTTATCAAGCTGGTGAACGGGCGTCAGTACGACGGACTGCTGTTCCACCGGGTCATCAAGCAGTTCATGGTACAGGGAGGCGACATAAAATCGAAGGAAGCGCCGGCCGGCGAGAAACTGGGCGACGGGAATCTGGATTATACCGTTCCGGCCGAGATCGTTTACCCGAAATATTTTCACCGATACGGACAGCTTTGCGCCGCGCGTACGGGCGACGAGGTGAATCCGGAAAAGGCATCTTCCGCCACCCAGTTCTACATTGTCACCGGCAAACACTTTACGGAGCGTGAACTGGACCGGATGGAAACGGAAAAGGGCGTCAAGTTCACCGCCGAACAGCGCCAGGCATACATGATAGACGGTGGTGCGCCGCATCTGGACGGCGCCTATACCGTTTTCGGCGAAGTGACATCGGGCATGAATGTGGTAGACCGGATTCAGTTTGTCCCGGTCGACGAGAATAACCGCCCCCTGAAAGATGTCAAAATCAAGTCGATGAAAATTGTGAAGATGTAATCATGCCACTTTTCCGCGTCATATTCGCAGGGATAGCCTGTCTCTGGGCAGGCGCGAACGGACTTGCACAGTCGCCGGCGAAACCGGCCATCAGGATGCAGGCGCCCGAAGGTTACTTTGCCGCCCGGGTTGAGGGAAACGACACGGTTGCGGTGATTCAGTTGCCGACGGTCATCGTTTTTCCCGAACTCAAGTTCAGGAACGAAAAAGAACGCCGGCAATACAGCAAACTGGTGCGCGACGTGAAAAAGACGCTCCCCTACGCCAAAATGGTATATGTCACACTGATTGAGACATACGAATACATCCAGACCCTCCCGGACGACAAGGCGCGGGAAGCGCATCTGAAACGGATGGAAAAGGATCTGTTCAGGGAATACAAGCCGGAACTGAAGAAACTGACGCTGTCGCAGGGGAAACTGCTGATTAAACTCATCGACCGCGAATGTAACCAGACGGGCTACAATCTGGTATCCGCCTACCTGGGGCGGTTCCGTGCCGGATTTTGGAATCTGTTTGCCGGCATGTTGGGCGCCAGCCTGAAGAGCGAATACGACCCCGCGGGCAAGGATGCCCTGACCGAGCGTGTCGTGCTGCTTGTCGAGCATGGACAGCTTTGATTCATCGCAACTGCCTGAAAAATTCCCAGATCGCCAGGCCGCCGGCCACCGCCACATTCAGCGAATGTTTTGTGCCGAACTGCGGAATCTCAATACAGCAGTCGCACTGGTCCATCACCGCCTGCTGCACGCCTCTCACTTCATGCCCCAGGATCAGTGCGTATTTCCTGTTTCTGTCCAGCGTCAGTTTATCCAGCATGATACTTCCTTCGGCCTGCTCGACGGCACACAGCACATACCCTTCCTGCCTGAGTTCCCGCGCGGCTTCCAGCGTGTCGGGACAGTCATGCCATTCCACCGAGTCTTCGGCGCCCAGCGCTGTTTTATGAATTTCGGGATGGGGCGGGGCGGCGGTAATCCCGCACAAGTATATCGCCTTCACGCGGAACGCATCAGCCGTGCGGAAAAGCGAACCGACATTGTTCAGGCTCCGGACCTGGTCGAGCACGACGACCAGCGGTATTTTCACGCTTTCCCGATACTGTTCCGGCGTCAGGCGGTGCAGTTCGGTGATTTTTAACTTGCGCATGGAAAATGCAACGATTTACCTCCCCGCGCGGAATGAGGAACCGGGCCGCAGCAACGCCCGCGGAGAGGGATGAATGGAAAAGTCATTTTTTCCCGAACGCCCGGATGTCCCGAATCAGTTCGTCGCCCAGCGTGTCGGCTTCCGCCTGCGTCGGCGCTTCGGAATAAATGCGGACAATCGGCTCGGTATTGCTTTTGCGCAAATGAACCCACCTGTCGGGAAAATCAATCTTGACGCCGTCCACGTCCGTTATTTCATATCCGGCATACTTCGCCTTTACGTTCTCCAGAATAGCGTCCACGTCTATCTCCGGCGTAAGTTCGACTTTCTGCTTCGATATGAAATACGACGGATACGAGGCACGCAGTTCGCTGACGGTCATCTGCTTTTTGGCCAGATGGGTCAGGAACAGGGCGACCCCGACCAGTGCATCGCGGCCATAGTGACTGGCCGGATAAATCACGCCGCCATTACCTTCGCCGCCAATCACGGCGCCGGTTTCCTTCATTTTGGCCACTACATTGACTTCGCCAACCGCCGCGGCATAGCAGGGACAGCCATGACGCTGTGCCACGTCGCGCAGGGCACGGCTCGAACTGAGATTGCTCACCGCCGCGCCGGGCGTATGGCTGAGGATGTAGTCGCTGACGGCCACCAGCGTATATTCTTCCCCAAACATTTGCCCGTTTTCACAGACGATCGCCAGGCGGTCGACATCGGGGTCGACCGCAAAGCCGACATCGGCGCCGACCTGCGTCATCAGGCCTGCAATTTCGGTCAGGTGTTCCGGAAGCGGTTCGGGATTGTGCGAAAAATGCCCGTGCGGATGGCAGTGCAGTCTGACGGTTTCCTTCACGCCCAGCGCGTGCAGCAGATCGGGCATGACCGTGCCGCCGACCGAATTAACGCAGTCGATGGCTACACGGAAACGGGCGGCACGAATCGCATCCGCGTCGACCCGTTCCAGATTCAGTATGCTCTCAATGTGGCGCTCCCCGTAGCGGCTGTCGGCAATCAGCCTGCCCAGGGAATCGACTTCGGCAAAGGTGAAATCTTCCGCTTCTGCCAGCGACAGGACTTCCCGTCCTTCTTCCGCGTTCAGAAATTCGCCGCGTTCATTGAGCAGTTTCAGCGCATTCCACTGCCAGGGGTTATGACTGGCGGTAAGGATGATTCCGCCGGCGGCGCGTTCGGCCACGACGGCCAGTTCCGTTGTCGGGGTTGTCGCCATGCCGATGTCTATGACGTCGAACCCCATCCCGGCGAGCGTCCCCGTCACAACGGATTTCACCATCTCGCCCGAAATGCGTGCGTCACGTCCGACCACGATCCGGCGACGCGTCGCCGCGGAAGAATGGCGGTGGATAAAGGTGGCATAACCGGCTGTGAATTTTACAACAGCCAGTGGATTCAGGCCTTCTTCCGGCTTTCCGCCAATCGTGCCGCGAATCCCTGAAATAGACTTTATAAGTGTCATTTGTTTTGATGTTAAGCGTGTGTATCTGTCATTTTTTCAAGGCCGCCTGATCCATTCAAACCCTGTATAGGGCGCCAGGACATCGGGTATGCGAATCCCTTCCGGGGTCTGGTTGTTTTCCAGCAGCGCCGCCACCACACGGGGCAGCGCCAGTGCGCTTCCGTTGAGCGTATGGCAAAGCTGCGTTTTTTTAGTTGCATCCCGGTAGCGGCATTTCAGCCGGTTGGCCTGGTAACTTTCGAAACTGGATACCGAACTGACTTCCAGCCATCGCTTCTGCGCCGCCGAGAAGACTTCAAAGTCAAAGGTGAGCGCAGAAGTAAAACTGATGTCGCCGCCGCACAGCCTCAAAATGCGCCAGGGC
The DNA here is from genome assembly GCA_031268395.1 of Tannerella sp. Taxonomy (GTDB): domain Bacteria; phylum Bacteroidota; class Bacteroidia; order Bacteroidales; family Tannerellaceae; genus Tannerella. The sequence goes on from JAIRXI010000098.1 coordinate 4,012, forward strand.
AGTTCCAGCTTCTCGACAAGCGACTGTACATGGTCGACCATTTCCCGTAACATCTGCCGGGAATGTTCCGGTTTGTCTATGCATACGATTTCCACCTTGTTGAACTGATGCAGCCGGTTCAGTCCGCGGACATCCTTTCCGTACGAACCTGCCTCCCGGCGGAAACAGGCCGAATAAGCCGTATTCCTTACCGGCAACTCCGATTCTTCCAGAATCACATCGCGATAGATATTGGTGACCGGCACTTCCGCCGTGGGAATCAGGTAGAGATTGTCCAGTCCGGCATGATACATCTGCCCTTCCTTGTCGGGCAACTGCCCCGTCCCGTAGCCGGAATCGGCATTGACGAGGTAGGGCGGTTCCACTTCCTCATATCCGGCGTCGCGGGCGCTGTCCAGGAAAAAGTTGATCAGGGCGCGCTGCAACCGCGCTCCATATCCCCTGTAAACGGGAAAACCGGCGCCCGCGATCTTTACGCCCGTTTCAAAGTCGATCAGGCCGTATTTCCTGGCCAGATCCCAGTGTGGCAATGCATCGCCCGGCAGTTCCGGCGCCACGCCGCCCGTCTTTTCGCAGACGTTGTCTTCGGCGCCTTTCCCTTCGGGGACGGATTCGTCCGGCAGATTGGGGATGAGAATCAGGCGCTCCCGTATTTCCGCTTCGGCGCCGGCCCTGGCGGCTTCCATGGCCCTGTTCTTCTCTTTCCATCCGGCTACTTGCACCCTGGCCTCCGCCGCTTCCGTCATTTTGCCTTCCTTCATCAGTCCGCCAACGGCCTTCGACAGTCGGTTCACCTCCGTCAGACCGGCATCCAGCGTGGCCTGCGACGTACGCCTGACGACGTCCAGCGCAATGATTCTGTCTGTGATTTCTCTGGCATCAAAATGCTTTTTTGCCAGTTGACGGATGACTTCATCCTGATTTTCCGTGATTACTTTTAATGTCAGCATGATTGTTTCAATTTTGATTTGAGCGACAAAGATACGCACAGTTTGTCTAAAATCGTGCGAAATAAACTCAAAAGGATGCATTTCAACCTGTCGTGCGCCGTCATTGCAACGAAGGGAGCAATCCAGTGAAAGAATGACCTGGATTGTTTCGGGTTTCCCGCTTCGGCGATTGCTTCACTGCGTTCGCAAGGACGGTGCACGGCACGCTGTCCTGCAATGACGGGCAGTCGTGCACCGTCCTTGCGAGGCACGAAGCAATCCAGGTCATTCTTTCACTGGATTGCTTCGGGTTCCCCGCTTCGGCGATTGCTTCGTGCCTCGCAAGGACGGCGTACCGCACGCTGTCCGCAAATACGGCATCACACCCCTCCCTCCCCAACAAAAGCAGTGGAGCATGGAGCATGAGACTGCGCACGATATGGAAAATTCTTCATTACAGCAATGCGCTGCGGCTGTTTTGCGGGTTAATTCAGGTAAAAATGGGGCTTTTTTGCCCTGTAAGGCATACGATTTGAATTATTAACATGATATAACTTGCATTTCCTCGATGTTTTTTTTCATATAAAAAAAATTCAGTTTATATTTGCACGCAAAATTCAAATATCGATTAGTGTATGTACGTCTTTAATCTCTACTTGGCAGGAACTCTTTTTAACGCCCAAATTTTGGACGTTATCCGATTTTTATTAGAGAGAGAGAGAGAGAGAGAGAGAGAGAGAGAGAGAGAGAGAGAGAGAGAGAGAGAGAGAGAGAGAG
>JAIRXI010000130.1 GCA_031268395.1 Tannerella sp.
AAACAGAAATTCGTGCCGCCAAAGAGGGCGCAGAGCTGACAGACAAAGACAGACGGGAGCTGAAACCCATTGAGCGCATTAAAATGATTATGATCAGAAGGCAAGACGAAAGAATTGTGCAGAGAATATGATGTCACCTATCCCGAAGACAAACTGTTCGAACAGGCAAAAGACGTCAAGGGTTTGGCAGATGAGCAAGCCCGTTTCCCTGATTGGAAAAGGCGAAATGACATAAAGTCCGCCTTTTGCCTGATGAGTTTTTCGCCGTGTCGGGCGGGGGGTCAGAAGCTGTTGAGGATGCGGCGTGCGGTGCGGAGGTCGTCCGTTGCATTGCGCGTGTGGATGTTTCCGGCGGCGAACAGGGCGACGGCGGCTTCCAGTTTTTTCAGTTTTGCGGTCGCTTTCCCGTCCGCAAATTCTTTCCGCAGGAGGTGGATTTTTTCATAGTCCTGGATGCCTTCGACGAGCCGTTCCATGCGGATGCTGCTGTATCCGGGGTATACGAGATAGCAGTCGCCGGCAGCCCACGTGCGGAAACGGGAGTCGCGCAGCGGGTCAACCGTCCAGCTGTTGTACGCCCAGCGCAGGTAGCCGTCATAATTGTCCGCCGCCGCATGCCATCCTATCCATGCAGCCTCGGCCGGGGGAGAGAACGTGAATGTGTTCGGACGCGCTTCGGCGCAGCAGGTGTAGACGGTACTGATCCGGCCGGCCTTTTCGCGGGAGGCTTTCACGTCTTCCGGGAATTTCTGTCCGAAAGCGAGGCTCAGATCGTACAGATCATCCTCTATTTCCCCGTGATAGTTTCCGGCAAGTGATATTTTAAATTCCGGATCGGCTGCGCGGATCACTTTTATGGCTTCTTTCATTGCGTCGGGGCCGCGTTCGTCCATGGCTATGGTTGTGCGTTCAAACCAGCCCCTGCCACGCAGATGAGCGGAGAAGTCGCGCAGGAAAGCGCCCCAGTAATTTCCATATTCGGCATCGCCCGGACGGGTTTCGATAAACCGTATGCGGTTCGTCGCCCGGTCAAAATAGTCGAAATTCAAAGCCCAGGGTATAAGCGTATAGCAGTTTATCTGCCGGTCAATGCCCGTCTCCATCATAAATTCGACCCAGCGGTCGAAAACGGTATAGTCATATTCCCACGTGCCGTCAATATTCCGGGTTTTCGATACCATACTGTCAAAATGGTCTTCCGTCTGCCCGTTCCAGGGTTTGTGCATGATTGTGGCGGTGATGACTTTCTGTCCGGCATCCGCGAGCATTTTCATGACGGGACGCATCGCGTCGAAATGGGCATCGCTCCACAGGGGTACGTCGTAGTAACGCGCTGCGGAATAGGGGTTCTGCCACAGGTCGAGGTGGAAACGCCATTCTTCGGGCGGGGGCAGCAGGCGGTCGGCGACCGTAATTTCCAGTTTCAGCGTCATGTCGGCAAAATCTTTCGCCGAAACGGTCACAACGCCTTTGTAGACGCCGGCGCGCACGTCCTGCGGGATGTGGACGTTTATCCAGACCGGCTGCGCGGTGTATGCCCTTATCTCCGTCAGTTCGGGCCGGTAAAGGACGTCCGCCACTAAGGAGGAATCCCATTCCGCCCTGTCCGGACGGTGACCGCAGGCGCCTTTCCCGTCTTTGTTCAGTTCGTCCGTCATCACGTAACGGACGAAAGAGGGGCGGACGGCCGAAGACGGGATAACGTCCCGGCCGGACGTTAAATCGCTGACAGTGATCCTGACCTCCGGCAGCCGCCGCGCCGTCCATATCACCGCCTGCGCGTTTACGCGTTCGCCCCGCCAGGCTTTCGTTTTCCACACGTTACTGTTTCCCGGTATTTTCGGGACATCCAGTTTTGCGTATCTTACGTCGGCGCTTCCCCAGCCGATCTGCGGAGATGAAGGCATTTTATCCCAAGCCGTTCTGTCGGCGCAGGTTCCCGCGTCGGTGAGTTCCGTGTATTCACCGTATGTCTGCGCCAGACACGGATGTGTGAATGACAGATAAAAAATAATGACAGGTAAGTATTTCATAATTGAATATTTTTTTTTGCAAACATACGGGAAAAACTCCGGTTTTGCAAAAATTATGAACTATTCCGCTGGCAGGAGGGTAGGGTAGGCATTTATTTAATCTGTTTTTCCAGAATGACGGTGATTTCTTTAGCGGAAAGTCCGGTTATTTTGGCAATAAGTTCTGCAGGCATGCCTTCAAGGGCACATCTGACGGCAATTTCCGAGCGTCCCTTTTCCAGACCGATGGCCTCGCCTTCCACCCGTCCTTCCACCCGTCCTTCCATTAGTCCTTCCATCCGTCCTTCCATCCGTCCTTCCATCCGTCCTTCCATCCGTCCTTCCATCCGTCCTTCCTTCCGTCCTTCCATCAGTCCTTTTTCGTGCGCTTTTTCTTTGGCGGTATCTACCACGTTTATCAGGTCACGGTAAATTTTCAGGCTGTCCCCATAGGCGGAGGCTTCTTCCGGCGTGAAACATGCGATCTCGGCTATGTGGAACAGGCGACGGAAGACACGTTCGCGAAGCTTTGCCGGACGTTCATCCAGCGCCGAGAGGTGTTTGATGGCGTACAACCACTTGTCGGAACGGGTCTTCAGTTCCGTCTCCGCTTTCCTGAACTTTGGCATCTCCAGGTAGATGTATGTCAGTTTGTCGTAAAAGACCTTTTTGCGGTTAACGTCCATTAATTTCACCTCGTGACGGTAGCAATATTCGTCGTCGTCCATGTCTTCATCGAAGACGAAATCGAGTATGCCGATAAAGTATACGCTTTGCAGTTTGAAATTCCAGTTTTTGCCGGTTTTTGCCTGCTCCTGAATGGGGAAAGAGGCATAGTAGACGCTGCGGTCCTTGAAATATTTCTGTTCGGCACGCTGCATCTCGACGATGAACTTTTCGCCAAGCTCGTTGGTGCAAAACAGGTCGAACACCGCCCGGCGGTCTTCCGAGCTACGCCCGATGTGTTCGTTCTGCATATAGGTGATGTCCGTTATACGCCCCTGCTCGCGTATCAGATGGTTGAGGAAATCAATCAGCAAATCCTTGTTTGCCTCGGTACCGAACAGTTTCTTGAAACCAAAATCGGTGTAAGGGTTCATGTATTTCTCCTTTGATGTCATAGCCTGTTTTTATGAAGTTATTTTCATGCAGGTGCAAACATACGGAAAAAACTCCGGTTTTGCAAAAAAACATGAACGGTGAATTATGGCTGCTTTCTTCGCTGGCGCCTTCAATCGTCTTATAAACGTCCGTATCGTCAAAAGAATACCCTTCGACTTTGTATTCCACATTCGGATGAGCCGCCCTGACAAAGTTTCCGTAACGTCCCGTTTCCTCACATTTGCCGAATGCGAGCGGTATTGTCACTTCGCGACTTGCTTTCAGCCGCTGTTCCCGGAAGTATCCGGTCACTTTCACCGCCGTAAACGGAACAGGCGCAATCGGATATCCTCCGCTTTCGTTTTTTTCGATGAGGTGGCTCCGCATACAAACACGATAAGCAAAGATAGCGAGATGATTTCGATATTTTGAACT
>JAIRXI010000167.1 GCA_031268395.1 Tannerella sp.
GAACGGGGAACGATGAATGATGAACGAAAGAGGAGAAACGGGGAACAATGAACGGGGAACGATGAATATGAAAGAAGATGCGGTTGGTCGTTCCTAAAGCGATTCGGTAAAATCCGGGAGCTCCCGGATTTTTTCCGAGAGCTCCCGGATTTTTTCCGAGAGCTCCCGGAGGTTTTCCGAGAGCTCCCGGAAGTTTTCCGAGAGCTCCCGGAGGTTTTCCGAGAGCTCCCGGAAGTTTTCCGAGAGCTCCCGGAGGTTTTCCGAGAGTTCCCGGAGATCTTCCGAGAGCTCCCGGAGGTTTTCCGAGAGTTCCCGGAGATCTTCCGAGAGCTCCCGGAGGTTTTCCGAGAGCTCCCGGAGATCTTCCGAGAGCTCTCGGATTTGTCCGGAACCGTCCCGGACACATCTCCCGACGGAACGGGCCTTTAACGAAACAGAACTCCGGTTAAGAAAGAGGAAGATGCTTCCGCCCGGGAAGAAAGGCGCTCGGGATGCGGGGAAACACGCGCCTGTCAGTTGTTTCGCAACCCCTGACGGACATGTTGGGATAAATTACCCTGACGAATATACACGGCTGAAATGCGCCCGAAAGAAAGAGAGTCACAGTCCGGCTTCTTTCCGTTTTTTTCGTATGTGACAGATCGCAAGGACGATCAGCGTATCTATCAGCGCCAGCACAACGGTCAGCACGATGGCCACCCACTTCAGCCATTTCGTCCCGCCCGTCACTCCGTAATAGCCGCAGATCGCCGTGGCCAGCAGAAAAACGACCAGACATCCCGCCGGGCCGAACGGGTGGATCAGCGGGGGCAACGGGGGCTGCGGTGGCGTGGCTTCTGCCTTCCGGCGCTGCTCCTCCTCAAAATCTTCCTCCTGGCGCCGCTGAATACCATCCAGCAGATGCCGTTCAAACTCATCCCGCAACGGTCCGGGCGGGATAAAATCCTTGATGCCGGCAGGCGCGACGGTATGATAGCCTTTTGATTCGAAGGCGCGTTTTCTGTCTTCGAGCATCAATTTCACTTTCGACAGTTTGTCCAGCGATTCCCGGGCCTTGTCGCGCGTTCCCACCCCCTCCAGAAACGGCCGTACCGTTTTTATGGCCTTTTCCGCAATGAACAGATAGTTCTCTCCGTTCACCGGGTGCCGTATTTTCATGCAGTAGATCGTGCTGTTGCCGATCAGGTTCGAGATGTGGTAGGTGTACTTGTCGATGGCGGTGTTGAGCGTGTCGCAGGGCGCCTTCAGTTCCGGGAACAGCAGGAGCAGCGACCATTTGGAGGCGGCGGAAGCATCATCCCTTTGCGAGGGTTCCCTGCTTTCCAGACCGGCCGCCTGCGCGACATGGAGCGCCCAGGCCACTCCATGCCGTTCGTCATTCCTGATAACCTCCATATTCTTGCGCAGCCTGTTCGAGAGCGGCCGGACTTCATTCTCCCGCTCCAGCGACAGGAAATACTCTTCGTAGGAAATGGACAGCTGTTCCAGCGCCACATTGGAGGCCAGGTAGATGTCTTCGACGATTTTTTTAAACGGAGGGTCTTCTCCCACCGATTCTGTCATGGCCTTGTCCGTGTTGACAATGTCGACCACCTTCATGAAATTTTCCCTTGCCTTTTGACCGTCGCCGGTATAATAGTAGCAGACGTCTGCCAGTATATACCTGCATATCACTTCGGACGGAGCGGCCAGCAGCTGCGGCCAGCAATTCGCCGCAATGGTTTCCTCGCAAAAACTCACGGCTTCCAGATAGCGCCTGTGCTTGCACAGCGTCTGAACCGTTTGAACAAAATATTCGTGACTCATATTCTTATTTTCTCTTTTAAACAGCGTTCGTACTTCTGACCTCGCTGCTGATTCATGGGAGGTCGGTTTGCCTGCGCCGTCATGGATTTACGCACCGGCGTTTGATGCCGCAAAGATACGGCAGGTATTTGAACCTGCAAACGGTCGCGCCCAAAAAAACATGCCTGCCCGTCTCCTCCCTTTGCGGAGTGGAGACGGGAGAGGTTTCACGCCCGTCGCACGAACCGGACCGGCCGCCGTTCAAGCGTTTTCCCCGGGATTCTCGTCGACCAGCCTTCTCAGCATTTCGATCATGCCGGATTCCGACGCCTCTTCGAGGGAGGACAGGACGGCCTCGACCATCTGTTCGATGGCGGCAATATCGTCCTTTCCCGCGTATTGCTTTACGTATCCGTACTCCATACACCAGTCCTTGAAACTTTTCCAGTCGGGATAATAGATGATGTAGCGGCCTTCGCGTTCAACGCTCTTCGGCTGGAGCAAGTAGTCTCCCTTCTCCGTCCAGTTTGTATACCGGATATACCGGTCGCTGTCCGCGGGCATGTAATCCTCCGATTTCCGCTTAAATTCCTCTTCCGTTACCGTTTGGGGAACTTGCGAATAACGGATGATGATTTCCGCTATCATCCGGGCATGGGCTTCGTCTTCCGCCTGATTGAAAAGGGGGTACTTGACCTCCGGACACCATTCTTCCCGGCTGTTGTGCAGGGCAATATTCATGTTTTGAAATTCGAGGTCCCGTTTGGCCTTTGCCTGTGCCTGATCCGGCGTCAGGACTTCCCCGTAGTATTCCGCTTCGGTGACGGAAACGCCCCTGCGGCACACGTTTCCGTATCCTGCGGTACAGGCCGGCGGGGGGATCCATCCGTAGCGCTCGCCCAGTATGCCGAGGAAATAGGGCCGGCAGTGGTCGATCTCCGAAAGGCAGAGCCGGACGGTCTGGCCCTGCCGGACGTCTTCCCCGGTGATGCCCCAGCGGAGATCCACGCCGGTGAAGCCGGTATTCCGTCTGCGGCAGAAGTCTTCGAGACGGGGAAACACATAGCGGCACAGCATGTCCCGTTCCCCGTTCATGTCACTGAAGGTGGAGGATACGAACAGCCTTACGGCACGGTTTTTTATTTCCATCGCGGCGGGGTTTCAGGTGGCTATATCGGATGGCTGCGGGGCCGTGCCAGTCGGGGCTGGGTGTATGCGCTCCCCGTCGTAAGGTGTTTACGAGCCTCCTCGTAAGGTGCTTGCGAGCCTCCTCGTAAGGTGTTTACGAGCCCCGTCGTAAGGTGCTTACGAGCCTCGGCGTAACGTGTATGCGCGCCCCGGCGCAGGATGTCCGCGCGTCCCGTGCCGTCCGGTTCATGCGGGATGAACCGGACGGTGCGACTGTCTGAAATATAGCCGCGTATCATTTCTCCGGTGTTCGGTTCAGACGGTTTTGTACACCCTCAGCCCCGTTTCCTGCAGGAGGGGAATGATGTTTTCCACGGCCCTGATGTCCTTGTCCTGTTCTTCCCTTTCCAGGCTCTCCCATTCGGTCAGCAGGTGGCTGTGCTTTTTCTTCCGCATGTGGCGGATGGCCTCATCCCTGTCCATTCCCGGTTTCAGTTTCAGCGGGGCATAGCTCCATCCGCCGGCCTGTTTCTCGTCACACCAGCGCGTGTGTTCCTTCCGTGCCAGCAGGAGGATGGTTTCCCGGTCGAAGCGTTCGACAGAGGGGAAGGGCGTGTCGCCGGAATCGTAGTCGTAGCCGACGGATTTCAGTTTGGCGGCCATGTCGCGCGCCTGGTTCCGGTTCGATTCCCGAAATTCTTCCGGCAGTTCGTTCCACGGCACGACGCTGGGATGACCGGCGTGTCCGCTGGCCGTCATTTCCATGCGGTAGTGTTCATGGATGGCGATGGCCAGTTTTTCCGTACAGCTGTTCAGGATCACTTCGCGCAGCACCAGGCGTATGAAGGCGTCGGCATCCACGTGGAGCGCCAGCTGCGAATGGAAGGGCAGGGAGGCCGGTTCCCAGACCGTCTTTTCGATACGGCTCATGTCGAGGATGGCTTCCATGGAACGGGCGCCGTGCCTGTACCGGGGGACGAGGAGCATGGCCCGCAGGACGTCCCGTCCGACGGGCATGTCGCGTCCCTTTTCCGTTTTCAGCCTGCGCTCGCAGAGGCTGCGCAGAAGCAGGGCGCGCCGCAGGATGTAGTTCCGGTCGTCTTCGCTCGACGGATTCGGCCCCAGCACGTTGACCGTGCCCCGCAGGCGGCTGATGAAGTCGGGGCCTTTGATGTCCCTGAAGGCCTTCTGCTCCAGGGGGTCGTCCGACGACATGGGACGGGCAAATTCGTCGAAACCGGACGAGGTGCCGCCCGCAAAGACGAGGATGCACTTGCCCAGGGGATGTTCGCCGCTTTCGTCCCTGAACTTCCCGTCCTGCATGGGCATCAGGAAACTCTTGATCCAGCCGAGGCGCGTCCCGTCGCGGTCGGAATCGAACTCGTCGAAGAAGACCAGCGGCAACCTGCCCTCCAGCGTTGCGTCGCGCACTTTCTGGAAGGCGGCGCCCAGGTCGGCGCCGGCCGTGAACTGCGACACGTTGAACTCCAGTTTCTCGACCTTTCCGGGCAGGACGTTTTTGGCAATCTGCGTGACGCCGAACGACTTTCCGCTGCCCGGCGCGCCGAACACGGCGATGGAAAGGGGACGGACGCTGTCCGTGGCGGCATAGTTGACAATCAGGTTGCAGACGTTCTGGTAGGATTCTATCTCCAGGCGGTCGATGGTCGTCAGCGCGCCGAACGACAGCCGGGGCAGTCCCTCGATGACGCGGCTGCCCTGCAGGACATATTCGCAGGCGATGTCGAAAATCCGCCTGTTGCCCACGCTGTTGGAAATGCACCAGAAATCGGGGTCGACCGCGCGCTGTCCGGAGGCAAAGGGGATGTCGAAAGGTGTTTCGGGCGGGCCGGGTTCCGTTGCCGGCAGGTCGATCCGTCCGCTGGCGAGTTCTTCCGGGGAATAGCCCCGTGCCACCAGGCTGCCGGCCGCTTTCAGCGCCGGCAGCACGTGCAGCGGCTTTATCCCGGTCATGACTTCGGGCAGCTGCATGGCTACGGCCGCCGTCATCAGGGCGAAACTGTCGAGGATGGCGCCCCTGACCGTCCCGCGCAGGAACCCTTCCCCGCCGCCGTGCGCCAGGGTCAGCGAGGCCTTGAGCCGGCCGTCTTCCTGCCGGACATGGACGGCGCCGTCTTCGGCAAACGTGATCACCATGTGAGGCGCCTTGAGGAGACGGGACAGGACGGGACTGTGCTGCAACTGCCAGATCAGGTCGGTCGCGCTGCGCTCCCACGACACCTTGCGGCTGATCATGGCGCCGGCGTTTCGCAGCACGTCCGCATCCAGCAGCAGCAGGCACCGCCCGGCGACGGCGTCGAACAGCGTCCTGTCCGGCAGCGCCCTGTCCGACGCCCAGAGAACCGGCGCGTCGCCTTCCGGCAGCGTGATGTTGCCCAGCCCTTCGTCTGCGACGATCACGTAATCGGCCCCGCAGGGCGGCAGCGCCGTTTTCCCTTCCGTAAATCCCAGCCGGCGACCGGCGGCATAATACGGTTTCTTCGCCGGCCCGTTTTCGAAGGATTGCAGTTCAAAACATTCGCAGCGGTACGTCCCGTCCGGCGGAACATATTCCGCCCCTCCGCAGCCGCTCAGCAGCTGCCGAATGAGCGCCGCGCCTGCGGGCACGGTAAATTCGTTAAACTTTCCATCCTTTGCCGTATGGAAAAACTTGCGGTTGAAGGCATGACCCGTACACTCGAATACAGCCTTTTTCTGGATATTTTCGTTCATCACCTGTAAAGATTTTATTTCAAATTCCGTTATTGTCACGCGCAAATTTAATCAATTAATCCGGAATACGGCTAAGAAACAACAATGGCAGAAAAAAAACCGGAAAAACCTTCAGGTGTTTCCCGTCACACCAGGAAGGTTTCTCCGTGTTTCCTGTTCCAAAACATAATCCCAACAGAAATATCTCCGAAACTTGACCGCCCCTGTCCGGGAGCGGGGAGCGGCTCAGTTCAGCATGACCTGTCCGCCGGTGACGGGAAGCGCCTGCCCCGTTTCGCACGTCTGCTCGACGAGGTAGAGTACGGCTCTGGTGACGTCTTCCGGGGCGGTGCCCTTGCCCATCGGGACTTGTGCCATGTACCAGGCGCGGACGTCATCGACCGTTTTTGCGCCCGGCACCTTGCCCGCACGCAGGTATTGCAGGAACAGTCCGTTTTCCGGATTCGACCACAGCGGGCCTTCATAGAAATTCCCCGGACAGATGGCGTTGACCTTGATGCGGTATGGCGCCAGTTCCAGCGCAAAGGACTGCGTCAGTCCCAGTCCGCCGAACTTTCCGCCGGCATAGGCAAAGTTGGCTTTGGATCCGCGCAGGCCCGATTTGGAATTGATCTGGATAATATCCCCGTAATTATCGGGGGCATACCTGTTTTGCAGTTTCATGACGCGCGAGGCAGCCTGCGCGCAGTAAAAGTAGGCGTTATAATTGATTTTCGTTACAAACTCGAACTGTTCGGGCGTCATTTCCTCCAGCCCGCCGGCACGCAATACGCCGGCATTGCTGATAAAGACGTCCAGTCCGCCGAAATGGCACACCGTTTCGCAGATCAGGCGGTGGAGGCTTTCCGTATCGGACACGTCCGTCCTGACAAAGATGGCCCGGTTGCTGCGCGCCAGGCGGCAGAGGTTTTCGGCGGCAGCCTTTCCGGCCGTTTCGTTCAGGTCGGCCACGACGATATTGGCGCCTTCGCGGATCAGGCATCTGGCGATGCCTTCGCCGAAACCCTGCGCCGCACCGGTGATGATGACGGTTTTGTTTTCGACGCGTCCGGACGTTCCGCCGGCGCTCACCCGGCGACGGTAATTTTCGACTTCCCAGTGGTCAATAAAATCGATCTGCGCCTGTGTCATGGGATGTTCGCCGCCGAAAGCCTGCGCGGCTTCGGCGATTTTCATCATGTCTTCGTAGACGTCGAGGATGATGTCGCAGCCGGCGGCGCTGTCGCCTGCGGCTACCAGGCCGACGCCTTTTATGAGCAGTATTTTGGGTGTGTAGCCGTTTTGCGCCGTGTAGTCACGGATAGCGGCCTCCGCTTCGGCAAGCAGTTCGGCCTCCGTTTCGCCGGTCAGGTGGAGATACTTCGATTTGCAGTACACGATGATGTCCGGCGAGAACGGGACGGCGATTCGGGCGAACTGCTCCGGCGCCGACGCGAAGGCGGCAATCCGGCTGTTGCTGCGCACTTTCAGGGTCTTGAGGCCCTGCGTTCCGAGCATCATGCGAATGGCGGGCAGGAGGCCGGCAACGAGGTCGGGGATGCGTGCCGGTTCGGTGGCCGGCACGCCGTTCACGGCCTCAATATGCCCGATTACGCGGTCATAGATGGCTTCTATTTCTTCCGTTGTGTCGGCGCCGACGAATATCCCGTGATTCTGGAGCAGCAGGATGGCCGGCTCCCTGCCGGACGAGGCGCGACGGGCGCCAATCCTGTTTTCGACTTCCCGGAACAGCGTGTAGCCGGGGTCGGTATAGGGGATGTAGACGGCTTCGTCGCCGAAAAGGCGCTGCGTCGCGGCTTCGGCGTCGCGGCTGCACATCAGGGCATTGACGGCTGTCGGGTGCAGGTGAACGACATAACGGAAGTGTATGGCGTTGTGCATGGAGGTTTCGACCGAGGGCCGGCGGTCTTTTGTCAGGCAGGCGGCGGCAAGGTCGTTTTTGACTTCTTCCTCGCGCAGGGCGGGGTCGGCGCTGTAGGTCCGTTCCGAAATGACGGCCAGCTTCCGGCGGTCGAGCACGGCAAAGCCGTCTTCCGTAATGGTGGCCAGCGGATAACCGCTGGCTTTCACCCACAGTTTTCCGTCATCCTTGTACGACGTATTGCCGCCTCCGGCAATGACATAGCGGCTGTCGCTGCCGTATCGGCGCGATATGGCGATCAGTTTTTCGATTTCTTTCATTTGTATGATGTTTATAAAGATTATTATTTCCTGTTTCGTGCGGGATGCGGCTCAGGAGGCAATGGCCGCCCGTATTTGCCGGTCGCCTTGCCGGATGTATTCGTCGCGGCGGGTTGCGTCGGCCTGTCCCGCGGTATCCACATATCCCTGTTTGCCGCGCCGGACAAGTTCCTGATGGGCGGCCACGACGCAGGCGCCTTCGTAACTGATCTGTTTCAGGCGGTCGGTCAGGGGGGCGCCGCCGCGGGCAAACAGTTCGACGGGTTCCATGGCCGGCGTGTTGTGTTCGCTGCCGAATGTGACGACGAAGCCGCAGCCGTGCAGGTAGCCGGCATAGCGTTCCAGCACTTCGATGCTGTTGCGGGTGGTGATAAATTCGACGGAATGGATGCCGCGCCGTTTCAATGTTTCAGCGGTCTGTACGACGTCCTGCTCGAAGTCGGTAAAGCCGCCTTTTGCGTCGTCGGCAAGGAACGGGTAGGTGGGGATGCCGCCGGCGGCGAGGATGATCCGGCAGACGGCCTCCAGCGGCAGGAAGGCTTTCGGGTCTTCGGGCACAAATGCCGCGCCGCCGGCCTTGAGCAGGTTGCTGCGGATTTCGTTTTCCAGGGCGGCGTGATTGTCTGTGTTCGATTTCAGCGCCCTGCCGCCGAAAAGGCGTTGGAAGAGGGCGGTCATGGCTGCCGCATCGCCGTTCAGCTGCCGGTCTGCTTCCATGCGCAGGGCCTTGGCCAGGTGGCGTTCCCGGACGGCGCCTCTGGTCAGATCGTGCGCGATCCGGTCGAAGTCAAGACGGAAGCCGGCCTCGTGCGCCGCAAGCGTTTCGTTCAGTTTGCCGCACATCATCCGTACCTGCCGGTTGGATTCGCCGCGCACGCCGGCCAGTTGCGCGGCATACGGCTCGGGCAGGTCCGGCGGACATTTCAGTCCCTTGCCGCTCAGGTAGGTGCGACCGGGATTGTTCGGGTCGTTCACGCGGATGCCGCTGGCCCGGTCGTCTTCCTGCAAACCGATAAACTCGATATTAAACAGCGGGAAAAGGTTGCGCCCGAGCGCTTCGTCGCGCCATTCCACATAACCGTCCATCGAATAGAAGTCGTTGATTCCGACAACTCTTACATTTTCACTGACCGCCCTGTCCAGTGCGTCCGTCAACCGTTCAAATGCGCTGAACGAATACGGCGTGTGCAGGTGGGCATTTACATTTAAATAATTCATCTTCAACAATTGTATTTATCTTTTTAATCACTGTCTGTTTTTACTCCGGAAACCGTCTCTCCATCTCTCCATGCCGCCGAACAGCGCATGAAAATTGTCGGCAAAGGTAGAAAATATCTTCGGAAGAATGGCCGGCCCGATGCTATTTCCGGTTTTTGCAGCGAGGCGCGGCCGCACGTCTCTGTATGGTTTCCGGATGCCGTTTTGTGTACGCTTTCAGGTCTCGCAGTCGCTACCCTCCGTGACAGGGTGTCTATCACGACCCTGATAGGGTGTCTATCACGACCGTGATAGGGTATCTATCTCGACCGAGATAGGGTGTCTATCACGACCGAGATAGGGTATCTATCTCGACCGCTCTTCCCGGACATGTTACTGAGTTTCCA
>JAIRXI010000198.1 GCA_031268395.1 Tannerella sp.
ACACTCATAAACGAAATGCACCAATCTGTCTATATTTGTCTATCCCAGATTTTCTGTAGACAGTTATATTTTATAAACCACTTATTTTCTGCGATTTAATGTTTTTTTGTCGGGATGACCGTCGACGCGACGGTGCAGTATAACCGGCTGCAGAATCTGAACGTACAGTTCGTCCCGTATGAAAAGGTGGTGACGAGGTATGTGGAAAAGAAGTGGCGGCCGTTTGCGGGTGTTACGTACTGCTCGTTTGGCTACGCGGGCGCCGGGGCGGGCGTCTTTTACCGGTCGGCAGGGATTCAGGTGCAGTATGTGACGGACTTTAAACGGAATGGCTTCAGTGTCGGTGTTATGAAATCGTTCTGACGAAATAAAGATGTCTTTTTAGTTTGTAGCAATTGGTGATTCCGGCGTTGCCTGTGACGGGTGGCGCCGGATTTTTTTTAACGATGAACGATGAACGATGAACGATGAACGGGGAGAGCGGGATGTTTAGATGGAGGATTCGCCGGAGGGTTTTGCCGGCCGGCGCTTCGGACGGGATGCGAGGTTCGCGGGAAGGGGCATTTCGTTGTAGCAGATGTGCAGCCCGATCATCCGGGACATGAGGATGTCGTCGTGCTTCCCTTTCTTTGCACCAAAGGCGCCGTTTTCCTTCTGCTCGTATACGCGGGCTTCGTCCAGCGCGCCCCCGCTCCGCTCAATGTAGGCCTGCTCGCGGAGAAGGGCGACGTAGTTGTTCAGGATCATGGGTTTGGTGTTTCGGTTGGTGTGGAATCCGTAGACGGCGGGAATGCCCTCCCGGATTTTGTCGGCGGGGGTGCGGCTGTAGAGGTTCGGATAGCAGTCGGCAACCGTGTCGAAGATGAACTCGGCGTCGTCTTCCCGCGATGCGGAATCGTAGGTGTTGCTCTCTACCACGAGCAGCGCCCGTCCATACCAGGCGGCAATCTGTGCGGCGACCCAGACGGCAAGGTCCTTGTCGATCCGCCCGCGCCACTGGGCGACGATCTCCGGCTTGCCTCCGAACTGCATCCAGTAGCGGTCGAAAACGGCGATCACGCCCCAGTCGGCCGATTCCGAGAGGCCTTTCTGGGGATCGAATACGACCAGATAGCGGTTGGATACGGCCGTTTGGGTGTCGGGAAATTCCCAGATGCACAGTTTGTCGCGCATCCCGCGTTCGCGTACGGCCGGGATGGAGGACTGCAGGCGTTCGAGGGCTTCGGGATCGTCTATGAAACGGATGTCCGCGAGTATTTCCTTTCGCCGGCGCGGGGCAAGCCTGGCCGAAGCGGGAAGGCCGGCGGCCGCGAGTATGCCGGCGGCACGCGGCACGCGGCAGTGCCTGCGCATCGCCTCGACGTCCTCGCTCCGGAAGGCGGGCCGGCCGGAGTCCTGAAAGGCTTCGATGGCGTCGGAGGGAAATTCCTGCTTCATCATCGCTTCGCCGGTCATCTCGGCGCGTTTCAGCCGGCGCCAGTTGAGCGCCTCCAGCGTGCAGTCGGGACAGTTGCGGAAGAGGTTCTGCTCGTACTCGTTCATGGATTTTACGAAGTCTTCTGCCGTGCCTTCCCTGCGCCTGCCGCCGTGCAGCCAGTAGCGCCCGTCAAATTCCTTCCGGTAGGTGTCGATCAGAAACCAGGGTACAAATACGGCATCGTAGGCCGTTTCGCCGTTCACGGCCTTTTCCCACTCTTCGTGAAAATAGTCGCCTACGCCCCTGGCGGTGCTTTCGCGTATGACCAGGGTGCAGGGCTCCGCGGGGACGGTTCCCACGACGGCGGCTTCCAGTCCTTCGGTTTTGTTGGTGTCGGTGTTCGGGTAGAGCGCTACCTCGGAGAAGTGCGCCATCTTGACGTCCTGCGAACGGACGGAATCCGGGCTTTCGGCCGATCCGACCGTGATCAGGCATCCCCGTCCGGGTACTTCCCGGATGTTCTGCGTTCCGGCATATACCCTGACGGTGTGCTTTATGCCTTCGACGGGTAACATGCTCCCGACGGCGCGGTCGTACATGGAGCGGATGGTGATGGCGCTGTCTCTGGTGTGTGCGCAGACGACGCTGTTCCAGTTGCGCCGGTGGATGAGCTGGATCCAGAGCATGTAGATCTGGATGCAGGTGGAGCCGCCCCACTGCCTGGCTTTCAGCAGCATGAGGCGGATGGGGTCGCCGGCAAGCCGCATCCGCTCCAGGTGGTCGATCAGCCGGCGCTGTCCGCGGTTGGGCAGGAAGGGGATGTCGCGGGAGGTGATCTTGTCGCGTATCAGTACCATCGTGTATGCGAAGTATTCAAAGTCGTAGCGGTAGCGCAGCTCGCAGAAGCGGATCCAGAAGTCTTCGAATACGGCTTCCGTCAGCTTCTCTCCGTGGGCCTTGAAAAGCGCCCGGATGGAGCCGTACCGGGAAAGTTCCCCGGCCGCCTCCTCGCACATCATCGGGACGGGGAGGCAGAGGACGGGGGCGGGGGCATCCGCTATCTCCAGCCGCACCCGCTCTCCCTGACAGCCCTCCCCGGTCACGGGGTCGTATGGCGCTTTGCGCGCACGGTTCCGCGCGGCATTTTCACGAATCATGTTCGATGTATTGTCCATTCAGGGCGATAAAAGTTGATGGAGGTCGATCATGGATCAGCGCTTTGTCTTCAGGGAGGCGTAGAGGATGTCGGCCGCACGACGCCCGGAGAGGTAAAAACGGGGGGCGCCCTGCGCCGCTGCCATCCGGACAATGGCGCGTGTGCCGGCCTGGGGGTGGGCGCTGCGCAGCCGGTCGGCAAGGGCGAGAATGTCGGCGTGCATCTCTCTTTTTAAGGGGGATTTGGGCGTGAGGGCTCTGCGGGTGATGATGTCCGTGTATTTGCGCTCGCTTAAATAAAAGGATCCGGCGCTCCGGCGAATGGCAAGACCGGCCAGCCGGGTGATGGCGATGTATCCGCCCGCCTCGCGACGGAGCGCCTCGCAGACGCAAAGCAGGTCGGCGTCTCTTTCGGGCTTGTGCATTAAGGTGGCCATGACTGACGGTTAAAAGGTGATGGGCGCGGCTGGGGACATGGGGGGCTTGGGGGACTCGGGGGACGGCGAAGGGGTTTCGGCTTTTTCGACGGATTCCAGGAGGGGACGGTAGGGGGATATGAGCGGATGGGCGGTGTCGAGGAGGTTTTGCGCCGTTCGTAAACCGCTGTATACGGTTTCCTTGCTGCGTCCGGCGATGCGTCCAATCCTGCGAGGTCCCAGTCCGTAACGGATCTTCAGGAGCAGCCAGTAGGCTTCACGGGCAATGGCGGCTTCCGCCCGGCGCGAACGGCCAGTGGCCTCGCCTGCAGAAATGGACGACCCGCTCTGCCGGATGAATTCGTCTATCGTGATCATAAGCGACTGTATTATTGGCCACAAAGTTAGCCGTTTTGCGGCGGACGTTTTTTTTTAGTTTTCTATACACCCGCCTGATTTTCGTGCGAAGGGGCGAAAAGCCGGCAAAATCCGCTTTTATTTGTCGGAAAAAAAAGAACATGGCAAACGAAACACTAACAGGCGCCCTGGCCGGGGCGGGATCGGGCGCGGCCGCCGGGTCGGTGGCAGGCCCCTGGGGGGCGCTGATCGGAGGCGTCGTGGGCCTTGGCGCCGGCATATTCGGAGGCGCCAGGGCCGCAAAAAAGCGGCGGCGCATGGAGGACTATCTGACGGGGCAGGCATCGGACAATGCCGCCTGGTATAACCGGAACGCCTTTTCCGACTACACGCAGCGCGCCGACACGCAGGCCCTGATCAAATCCATGCGCGACACGCTGGAGCGCCGGAACCGTTCGGCCGCCAACATGTCCGTCGTCACCGGCGCCACGCCCGAGCAGCAGGCCGTGCAGCAGGACGCCACCAACCAGGCCGTTTCCGGCGCCTACGCGCAGCTTGGCGCCCTGGGGCAGCAGTATAAGGATCGCGTGACCGACCAGTATTTCGGACGCCGGGACGCTTACGCCGGGCAGCTGATGAACCTCTGGAACAACCAGGCTACCGGCTATGAAAACCTGATGAACAACGGCTTTGCCCTGGGCGCCGGCGGCATTTCGGATTTTGCCGGCGGCATCGACCGGCGGAGGCCGTCCGCAAAAGGCATAATCCCCGCAATCGCATAGCCATGGCAGAGGGAACTATTCTGAACTTTCTGTTTCCCAGGCTTGCACATGCCGGGAAACCCGCCGTCGACCCCAATTCGACCCGGGTCGACCCAAGTCAACCCGGGTCGATTCCTGACGACCCTGTACAGGACGCCGCCGTCGAAACGCCGCCGGCTCCCGCGGATGCCTCTCAGGCGGCTCCGGCGGCTCAAAACTCTCCCGCGCCCGCGCCCGTCCAGCCCTCAAAGCCGGATCACCTCCCGCAGGAAGACTTCGACTACCTGCTCGGTCAGGGCTATGCGCCCGAAAAGATCGCCCAGGCCTATGCTCCCTACGATCCCTCGTCCGGAAGCTATCTGCAAAGAATCTACGAAATGTCCGTCAAAAAGCCGGAGCTGGACGAAGAGGCGCTCCGGCGCCGCAGGGGAGCCGCCTGGCTGGGAGACTCGCTCCGGCTGCTCGGCGAGATGTGGTCTGCCGGAAAGGGCGCGCACGTCAGCCGTCAACATCCGGAAGAATTTATCCACCGGCGGGAAGAAAAC
Organism: Tannerella sp.; assembly: GCA_031268395.1. Taxonomy (GTDB): domain Bacteria; phylum Bacteroidota; class Bacteroidia; order Bacteroidales; family Tannerellaceae; genus Tannerella. Next base: position 4,652 of record JAIRXI010000198.1, read on the forward strand.
AGGCAGCAGCAGGAGAAAGACCGCTATCAGCAACTCCTTGGAATCTATCAGCGGGGCCTGGTCGACGCAGCCGGAAAAGACTATTCGCTCGGAATGGAAATGCACGGACACAATCAGGACGCCCTGCGCAGCGCCCTGAAAGACCGTCGCGAAAGAGCATTCAGGAAAGAAGATGTCGAACGGAGCCAGCGGAATACCGACCGCGAATTTGAGCTGAGAGAAAAAAACGCCGAAGACGACCGGCGTCACCGGCGCGTCATGGAGCAGCACAGCCGGAATCAGCTGGCCGAGACCCGGCGTTACCACGACACTCAAATCCGGAGTACCCGCCTCCCCGCAGGCGGGAAAGGCACGCTGATCACTTACCGGGCCGCCCCCGGCGATCCCCTGGCCATTCAGGATCCCGTGACCGGCGTACCGCTGAGGCAGCAGGAACTGCCCTACGGCGAGGACTACCTCGTACAGATGGCCCTTGCCGACGAACTGCTGATGGGAAATCATGCCGAGTGGGAGATCTACCGTCCCGGATATACGCCGCGATTTTCGGCCGGAAAAGACCAGGCGCCCCCCGTCCCGTCGCCCGAAATCAAAAAGAGAATCGTGGAAGCCTTCCTCCTGCAGCAGGACATGCAAAGGCTTGCCGCCGTCCCCCAGGCTCCCCAGGCCCAGGCTCCCCAGGCTTCCCGGGCCCTGCCGTCTTATCTCGCTCCGGCCGCCCTCGACAGCGTCGCCAAATGGGTCACCGACATATCGCCCGATTCGGTAAGTCCCCTGTCCCGATGAACCGCCAGCAATGAATCAGTAATCATTAAATCATAGACAATGCATCCAGCAGTTCTCGTTTACCCTTTCGACAACCTGTTTCAGGACGTCAAGCAGGAATCCTCCCTTTACGCGGAGCGGAAGACGGACGGCGACGGAAACAGCCTGTTCGAACAGCTCGTATTCGATGAGGAATACCTGGAGAAATTCCGGGAGTTATTCCTGGACGCCCGTGCGGAGATCGCGCCGGCGCTTTCGGCGTACATGGATCCCGATCCCCCGGCGCAAGGCTATTTCGAAGCCACGGACTTTGCCTCCGGGCGCGACGGCCTGTTTCACCTGCTCCTGCCGGACAGTTTTTCCGGCGCCCTGTCCGTCGCCCTGGACACAAACATACGCCAGTTCCTGATCGCCTGCATCATGTACCGCTGGCTCGAGACCAAAGCGCCGGCCGACGCCGCCCTGTACTTCGAGCGTGCGGAGCGGCTGAAAAAAGCCGTCAAAAGCATGCTGACCGTCCGTCCGTCCTGCCGTCCGCACGGATTCTGGGAAAGCTGAAACCGGTAGCAGACCGTCCATCAGCCGTCCATAATTCATAATTCATAATTCATAATTCATAACTCATAATAAACAGTCATCATGCCCCTGTTCAGAAAAGGAGGAGTTGTTTACAACGTACCGGAGGAGAGTGTATCCTATTTCAAGTCTGTTTTTGCCGATGCGGAAGCCGTCGAAAGAATACCGGCCGCGCCGGCCGCTCCGGAACCGCCGGAAAGCGCGCCGTCGCAGCCGGAAAGCGCGCCGTCGCCTGAAGCGTTACGGCTGCTGAGAAGCCCGTTCCTGTTCGCCAAAACGGCGGAGTTGAACCGTCCACACGCGGCGGCGGCGGATCCGGACCGCCGGTTGCTGGAAAATCTCACGCCCCCCGGGAGCGCCACCTTCTCCGATGCGGCGGCGTGGGCGCAGGAGCAGACCGCCCGGGATCCGGCGTTCCGGGCCGGGCGCCGCGCAGAAGATTTTACCGCCCGGATGAACGCCTTCACGGGAACCCCCGGTTCCCCTCCGTATCCCCCGTCCACGGAGTCTCTGACCCGTCCCTTCGTTCCTCCGGCGCCGACGCGCGTCTCAAACAGCGACTACTCGAAGCAGGAACTTACGCCCGAGGCCATCCGCTACCTGGAAGACCTGCGCGAGACCATAAAAGTCAGGAGGCCGACTGCCGCCACCGTCTCGCCGGGCCTGGCAGGAGAATATTATGAGGAGAAAGGCAAAATCCCGGAAGAGGCCAGGCGGTCGGTGCAGGATTTCCTGGCCAACACGAAAGAAGGGCAGGAGATATACAAAAGACATACCGCCTTTATCGACACGGCGACCGGCCAGCTGGACGAACTGGAGAAACTGAATCAAAAACGGACGGGGGAGGTGCGGGAAAAGTACCGGGATTACGAAAACAGGGATCTTTACCGCTTTACGGCCAGTCCTTCCGGCTTTCCGGGCATGTCCGACATAGCCGCAGGAATCCCCTCGGATACGGAGATGCGCCCCCTGGCACAGGAAGCGGAATTTATCAAACAGGCCCGGAATGCCCTGAAGTCCTATCAGGATCGCGGCGAGACGGGAGCCTTCGGACAGTTCCTCCGCGAAGCCGGCCGCGGTTTCGGGCCGATGGTGGAAGACGTCGCCTCGTTCGGCATGTCGGGGCTGTTTTCCTCCGCCGATCTGAAAAAGGTGGTCGACAGGGCGGAAAAGGAAGGCTACGAAAAACTGACGGACGACGAGAAGCGGATGTTTACATCCTGGTCGCTGAGCCATGCGATACAGGGTTATTTCGCGCCCTACCGGACCGTCCCGCAGGAAGTAGCCGCTGGCATCGAACACAGTATTCCCTACATGACGTCGTTCGT
>JAIRXI010000284.1 GCA_031268395.1 Tannerella sp.
CGCCTGCTTGACGAATGGCAAATATCGCCGGTACTTTGGGACGCCGTGCGTTTTGAAGTCGATAAAAGACAGGAAACAGGCCAGTTTATCCTGACCGGCTCTGCCGTTCCTGCCGACAATGTTACCGAACACACCGGAACAGGCCGCATTGCCCGAATTTTGATGCGGACAATGAGCTTATATGAATCGAAAGAATCAAACGGCGCCGTTTCGCTGATGGATTTGTTTAACAATGCGCCGGACATTGAAAGCATGTCCGATTTGAGCATTGAGCAAATTGCATTTTGCATTTGCCGCGGCGGATTCCCCGCTTCAATAGGAAAACCGGACAAACCGGCGCTGCGAATGCCTGTCGAATATGTTGAAGCAGTTATAAATCAAGATATTTCACGGATTGACGGCGTTGAAAAAAATCCGAATAAAGTGCGGTTACTCTTACGTTCTCTTGCCCGGAATATTACCACAATGGCTTCGTATAAGACTATTCAGGATGATATTGAAGCAACCGGAGAAACTGTTTCTGACAAAACGTTCCATTCGTATTACAATGCCTTACGCCGGATTTTTGTTTTAGAGCCGCTTCCCGCGTGGCCGCCTAAATTACGTTCAAAGACGGCGATTCGCACTTCGCCAAAACACCATTTTGTTGACCCCGCAATCGCTACTTCCGTAATGAGAATCAATCCCGGCGGACTTTTGCAGGACTTTGAGTATTTCGGATTTCTGTTTGAGGCGCTTTGCACCCGCGACATTCGAATTTATGCTCAACACAATGACGGCGATGTGTTTCATTACCGGGACAAAAGCGGTTTGGAAGCCGATATGATTGTTCAACTCAGGGATGGGCGCTGGGGCGCCATTGAAGTAAAACTCGGCAGTAAGCAAATAGAAGAAGCAGCCGGAAATTTATTGAAACTCAAAATGAAAATTAATACCGACGCCATGCGGAAGCCGTCATTTTTAATGGTTCTCACAGGCGGACAATTTGCATTTCAACGACAGGATGGCGTATATGTAGTCCCTCTTGGTTGCTTGAAACCATAAAACACTGAAGTTCAACCTTACAGGTTGGAGTGATATGGTGATTCTGATAAACAATCGTTACTTTTACCGTAAGTATTCCTGCAATTCGTCTTTCAGCCGCATGAGCGCGTTTTTAACATGATATTTGACCGTACTGACGGAAATACCCGCTTCTTCGGCAATCTGTCCGTACGGTTTATTTTCGAGGCGGCTCATCCTGAATACCCGGCGGGAATCCGGGGGCAGGTTTTCAATGGCCTGCCGGATTTTGTCTTCCAGTTCGTTTTCAAGCAGGACGGCTAACGGATAGTCTCCGGATTCGGACGAGAACGTTGTTTCGTACTCGTCCGTATTCATGGAGGAGAACGTGATTTCGCGCCGTTCGCGTTCGAGTTGCAGTGCGTTGATGCAGCGATTCCGGACGGCGCGAATCAGGTAACTCCGCAGAGACGCTGTGATTTCGAGCGTTTTCCGCTTTTCCCAAAGATGAAAAATAAGTTCGTCCACTATATTCTCGCTCAGGAAAGTGTCGCCCAGAAATTCGTATGCAACAGCACACAAAAGCGTATAATACCTGTCATACAGGTATTGGTACGCTTTGTCGTCTCCTTCTTTAAGCAGACGAATAATCTGTTGCTCTTCGTGTCTCATTCCATGACATATTAGGGTACAAAAATAAACAAAATTTTCACGGAAATGAATGTTGGTGAAAAATAAGCAGCAATTCGGCAATTAAAAAAAATCAAACCGGCTTTTCACCCTTGTACATAAAATGACATAACAAACCTGCAAAATGCGGAATGTGGCTTACTACGCTTCGCGCCTAACTCTTTCTATGGTCTTCGATCCTCTGAATCCGTACCAGCAGATCACGCCGTAAGACACCGCCGGGACGATCATTCCCGGAGCGATGGCGCGCGTCGGAGAAATTTCCGCGATCAATCCGATAAGCGGGGTCAGCAGAGCGCCGCCTATCAGGCTCATGACGAGCAGCGATGCACCCAGTTTGGCATGTACGCCCAGACCTTTTATGCCGGAGGCGAAGTTCGTCGGGTACATCAGCGACATAAAGAAAGAGGTAGTAATCATGGCGCCGATGCCGATCCAGCAGGAAACGGCGTGCAACCCCGTCCACGAGGAGGCCCATTCGGAACCGAGGATGACAACGGCGACCAGTCCCATGTTAATCAGCGCGTAGACGCCCATCAGGCGTGTAGGCTGAATCCATTTCATGAGGAAAGTGGACACGAACCGGCCGGCCATGAAGACGACCATGTTGACGATCAGCAATCCGCCGGCCTGTTTCTCGGTCAGGGGACTGTTTTCCTGCACATAGGTAATCAGGTAGCTCCATGTTCCGAGTTGCGCACCCAGGTAGAAAAACTGTGAAACGATCGCCCCGTACCAGTGCGGATAGCGGAACAAAGCCTTGAAACTTCCTTTTTCCCTTCCTTCTCCAGATGTTTCTACCTTAGGGAATCGCGTCTTCCAGATGAGGAAAGCGACGATCAGGACAACGACGCCGATCAGAATATAGGTAGGCCATACGCGACTGTTTTCCGTTTGCAGGAAATCCGCGTAGGCGTTTCCCGTGGCGGTGATTTGCTGTTTCATCGCACTGATCTGTTCCGGAGTCGGTTCATTGCCCGAAAAGATAAAGAGCGTGCCGAGCGTTACCCCGGTGATACCGCCGACGGGGTTGAACGACTGCGCCAGATTCAGCCGTCGCGCTGCAGTCGACGGATCGCCCAGATAGGTAATGAAGCTGTTGGCGCCCAGTTCGAGGAACGACAAACCGCTTCCTATTACGAAGATGCTGCACAGGAAGACGAAATATATCCCGGAGTTGGCGGCGGGGTAAAACAGAAAGCATCCGCCGGCAAAGCAGAGCAGTCCGGCGAGTATGCCCGACTTGTAGCCGAAGCGTTGCATGAAGAGTCCGGCAGGAATGGCCAGGCAGAAATAACCCAGTTTGATGGCCGTCTGTATCAGTCCGGCTTCGAAGCGCGACAGTTCGAGTGATTTCTGGAACTGCTTTATCAGTACATCGTTCAAGACGTTGGGCAAAGCCCAGAGGAAGAACAGAAACGTGATCAGGGCAAAGGTGAATACATAGCCCGGTGTAATTAATCGTGACATAGGGATCGGGAATTAAAAATCAAGAATTGTTTAGTTTGCGAACGGCCATTGCACAGGCTTCGGTAAAGATGCCCACGTCGACCGAGTAGGAGAGATAGCGTATTCCGGCCTGTCGCCACCGCGCGGCTGCGTCGACGGTATCGCAGAACACTCCGGCGACGATTCCGGCCTGCTTTGCCCGTTCGACGATATTGCCGATGGCCTGCAGGACGTCGGGATGCGAAACCTGTCCCGGTACGCCGAGCGACTGCGACAGGTCGTATGGGCCGACGAAAAGGACGTCCAGTCCGTCGACGCCCAGTATATCGTCCAGTTCGTTCAGCGCCTCCGTTCCTTCCACTTGCAGGATGACCAGCGCTTCGTTGGCCGACTCAAAGTAATGTTCCCGCGGCATGGACGAATACTCTGCCGCTCTTACGAAGCGGCACATTCCCCGTTCGCCCTGAGGGAAGAATTTAGCGGCTTTCACGACCCGGCGGGCTGCTTCGGCCGACTGTATCTGAGGTACCTGTACGCCGGCCGCGCCCAGGTCGAGCGCCCGGCCGATAGCTACTTCCGAAGCATCGTAAGTACGGACAACAGGCAAGACGCCGGAGACTTCCGCTCCGCGTATCAGGTTCTGCAGACGGAAGAAATCCACCGGCCCGTGTTCCATATCCAGTATGACGAAATCGAAGCCGGCATAACCGGCACATTCTACGAAAGCGGCGTCGCCCGTCTTCATGAAAGGCCCGTAGACGGCTTCGCCTTTCGCGAGTTTTTCCTTGAAACGTGTTATTGTATCCATTACCATTCAGCTATAACTCCGGAAGAGGTACGCCACACGGGATTCTTCCACTGGTGACCTGTTCGCGACATTTCTCTTACTTTCTCCTCGTTCACTTCGACGCCCAGTCCGGCGCCGTTGAAGACCTCGATGTATCCGTCCCGGAAGTCGAACACGGACGGGTTCGTGATGTAGTCCAGCAGGTCGGCTCCCACGTTGTAGTGGATTCCGGCGCTCGATTCCTGTATCATGGCGTTGACGCTGTTGAAGTCCAGTTGCAGACAGGCGGCGAATGCAATCGGCCCCAGCGGACAGTGTGGCGCGATGGCGATGTCGTAGGCTTCGGCCATCGTTGCGATCTTTTTACATTCGCTGATCCCTCCCGCATGGCTCGGATCGGGCTGGATGATGTCTACGGCGCCCTGTTCAAACAGATGTTTGAAGTCCCAGCGCGTATAATGCCGTTCGCCGGTAGCGATGGGGGTGGCGACCAGTTCGGAGAGCATCTTGAAATATTCGCCGTTTTCGGCCAGTACCGGTTCTTCGATAAACATGGGGCGGAACGGTTCCAGTTCCTTCATCAGTACCTTAGCCATCGTCTTGTGCACACGCCCGTGGAAGTCGATGCCGATACCGAAATCCCTTCCGCAGGCGTCGCGGATGCCGGCGACACGCGCTATGACATCGTCGACTTTCGAGAAAGAGTCTATCCATTCCAGGTCTTCCGTACCGTTCATTTTGATTGCTTTCATGCCGGCCGACTGTTTTTCGCGGGCAGCGTTTATCACGTCGTCCGGGCGATCGCCGCCGATCCACTGGTATACCATCATTCTGGTGCGTACCGCGCCACCCAGCAGATCGTATACCGGCAAGCCGGTCGCTTTACCCTTGATGTCCCACAGGGCTTCGTCGATGCCGGAGATGGCGCTGCTCAGTATGGGGCCGCCACGGTAAAAACCGCCACGGTAGAGCACCTGCCAGATGTCTTCGATTTGCGATGCGTTGCGCCCGATCACGTAGGGCGAGAGTTCTTTTACTGCGGCTTCAACCGTGTCGGCACGGCCTTCTACAACGGGTTCTCCCCAACCCTCGAAACCGTCGTCGGTAGTGATTTTCAGGAATAACCACCGCGGGGGGACTTTGAATAATTCTAATTTTTCTACTTTCATGTCTACATTATTTATTTATTACATTCAGGAAACATTACATGTTCATTTCATGTCTACATTATTCATTTAACAATTTCTTAAAACTCCTTTTCTGATAATTAAATTAGCGAATCCTTCCATCTCGCTTGTCGCTACCACACAGTAGGCATTCGACGCCCGTTCGTAAAACGCGGGCTTTGACAAGAGCAGGAATTCCTTGTCGCCAAACGGATACAAGGTCAGTATTTCCCTGTAACGATTCCATGAGGCGGGTTGCTGTTCACTGTTGTTTTCCATTAATATGCCGGTAAAATCGACGGCGTAATCGAGCGGGAAGAGCGGCAGTATAGCTTCCAGCAAAGACGTGATGCTGTGTCCGCTGGCGTATACGAGGCGCCGGGCGTGTGAGGCGGCGGGAAAATTACTGTCGCCGAAAACGATTTCATCGCCGTGACCCATTTCCATCAATATTTTCATGAGGTCGGGCGATATGAGTGGGCTGATACCTTTTAACATGTGCTGTTTGTTTTTAATTGTTTGTGATTCAAAATATACGGCTTTTAGAAGAATGTTCATAATAGTCGGGGTTATTTCCCAGGGCATCGAGGACGGGGCGGCTGATTTCGTCGATCTGCGCTTCCACTTCGTCCGGGAGTTCATAAGAACAGGCCTTCACGTTGGTTTCCAGTTCGGCTACATTGCGCGACCCTACCAGAGTGGATGCCATGAAGGGCTTCTTCAGTATCCACGCGATCGACAGTTGTGCAATATGAATATGCATCCCGTCGGCGATTTCGCGGAGCCGGTCGACACATTCAAACATTTCCTTTTCGACGCCCGCTTCGCCGTGCCGCGCTGCCGCACCGCCGTGAGCCTGCGAGAAATGCCGTGAGTGCGCCTGGTGCGCCGGGACGTCGCCGGGCGTCGGGTAAATACCGGCCAACAGTCCCTGCTGCAACCCCATCGAACCGATTATACTGACGTCGTTCGCCATGCAGTAAGGCGCAATCTCGGCCTCGATGGCGCGCGACACAATGTTGTACGGCATTTCGTTGACGTCCACCTGCACGCCGGTCGACAGCACCTCCTCCATTTGTGTACGGCCAAAGTTGCTCATGCCGATCGAGCGAATCAAGCCCTCCCTTTTCAGTTCCACGAGTTGCGCATACGCTTCCTCGACCGTCGGCGGCGACTCGATAATATCCCTGTCGGACGTAAAATGTTCGACAGCCAGCTTGTTGATAGGCCAGTGTAGCATGTACACATCCAGATAGTCCATCCCCAGTCGTTGCAGGCTTTCGATGCAGTGTTTGCGCACGTGACGACAATTCGACGGACCGATTTTCGATATAACGACCGCTTCCGTCCGCCGTCCCCGGAGCGCCTTGCCCAGCGAACGTTCGCTTTCGCCGTCGTTATACATTTCCGCCGTATCGAAGGCGTTGGCGCCCATGTCGATGGCTGCATGTACTACATTATTTACATCCCTTTGCGATTGTTCGCCCCAATATTCGCCGCCGCCAAACGGCCAGCAGCCAATTGTCATTGCCGGTATTTGAACACCGGACTTTCCAAGATTTACTTTTCTTATCATAAGTTCATTTATTTCAGGACGTCTTGTTGTTCGACGTTCTTCAGATTAATTATTACCGGCTTAGGTTTGACTATCCGGACATTTATTTCGTCAAATACGTATTGCGCCGAAGTGATAGTGGAATCAGGCGGTAGAAGGACGTTCTTCCCCTCCTTCCAAAGCGACATGGCGTCAAGGCGGAGGTTATAGCTGTTGCCTTCGTCGGCCTTGATGTCGGCGCGGTAAAGCAGGGCTGGTTGTCCGCAGGAAAATTCATCTTCCTCGTGGGTGATGCGGTTAAATTGCGGGTAAAACTCGTTGTAGTCGCCCGCCAGGTTCATTTCTATCCGGCAGATCCATTCGGAACCGGGATGCACTTCAATTCGTACCCGGAAATACTCCTCCTTGGGCGTTGCTCCCGATACGGCGTCGTTTTCGGCTTGCAGGTTGTCGCTGAAGACGGTTGTCCAGCATGGGATTGCTACCGGCACATCGGCTTTGCCTTCCCAGTCGCCCCGGCCGCCCCGGTAGGTCACGAAGACCGGTTCCCGTCGACCGTCCGCCGGACTTTCGAGCCAGATGGCAAATTGAGGCGGTTCGGCATACGTCGACAGATAGATGGCTTCTTTGTTGATGTGGATGTCAAATTCAATTTGCACGCGGTTTTTGGTTCGCCAAACGACATAACCGGCAACAATTCCAGCGATTACGACAAGAATTGCCGTCACTGTCATCGCTGTCTTTTTACCTGAGAATATCGTCATGCTTATGAATTATGAATTGTGTATCCTTCCCTGTAAAGGCGGTTATCCAGTGCACGCGCTTCGTCGTTTCTCGTAATGGCGCCCGTTTCATCGTCGATCCTCAAAGCTTTTTTGCCGGAACGGTACGACAGATTGGCAAGGTTAATCATGGAAGCGCTCAGGACACCCTGCTCTATCGGTGCATTGGTTTTTTTCCGTGTGCGGATGGATTCGATGAAATTTCTGAGATGCGCTTCGTCGGGAAAATATCCGGTTGCCTGATCCAGCAATTCCCAGTCTTTTCCGAACACCTGCCAGCCGCCGCCGTGACGTCCGAGAAACATCAAACCCTCGGTACCGTAAATTTCGATACGGGTAGCGTTGTTTCTCCATTCGGGAAATTGTTCGCTGAAACGGACTTCCTGAGGCGTTTTGTACATATAATCGCCATATTGCGAAGATTCGAGCGATATAGGATATTTATCCATATCGAAAACCACCGTCTGATTGTCGGGAATATCGCGTTTATCATTGAATATCACCCGTCCTCCGGCACAGAATACGGCTCTCGGCATCCCCGGATCGCCCAGCGCCATACGCGCCAGGTCGATGACATGCGAAGCGTCTCCCGCCATGGATGCTCCTCCCGAATACGCCCACCAGTCCATCCAAGCCTTATGGCGCGACACATTGTAGGGAACCGATTCCGCCGGGCCGAGCCAGCCGTTCCAGTCAAGACCTTCGGGAACCTCGCTGTCCGGTTTCAGAATCCATTCGCGCGTGCCGGGTAACATGCAGTAGGCTTTTACGGTAACTATGGCGCCCAACTTGCCTGCGGCGATATACTCTCTT
>JAIRXI010000323.1 GCA_031268395.1 Tannerella sp.
GTTGCATCACTGAAATGCGTTGCCATTTGTCGCAAAGACAGTAAGGGCCTTTCAGGTTCGAAGTTCCCGGCTTCACCAGTTGAAATAACGTTTGGCGTTATAGTAGCAAATGTCTTCCACCATGCGCCCGACGAACGTGATTTCCGAGGCTGGGAGCAATCCCTTTTCGATATCATTTCCGATCAGGTTGCAGAGGATGCGGCGGAAATATTCGTGCCGCGGGTAGGAGAGCAGACTGCGCGAGTCGGTCAACATGCCGACAAAACGGCTCAGCAGTCCCATTGCCGAAAGAGTATTCAACTGGTTTTCTATGCCCGTCAACTGGTCAAGGAACCACCACGCCGCACCGTACTGCATCTTGCCGGGTACGGAGCCGTCGTTAAAGTTGTACAGGTTTGTTACCATCAGTTCGTTATCCCCCGGATTCAGGTTGTAGACGATCGTTTTGGCCAGGTGGCCTTCCCGGTCGAGCCGGTCGAAGAAGCGGTTCATGGCCACGGCTATCGCCGCGTCGCCGATGGAGTCGCAGCCGGCATCCGGACCAAACCGGTTGAAGATGCGCGTGCTGTTGTTGCGGATGACGCCGACGTGAAACTGCTGTACCCAGCCGGCTTTGCTGTCCATTACGGCCAGTTCGTACAGCATGGCCGAACGGAACTTGTTAGCTTCTTCGGCAGACGGCGCCTTGCCGCCGCGCACTTTCAGGAAAACAGACTGGATCCCGGCGTCGGTATACGGTTCGGCATAAAACGTGGTCAAACCGTGGTCGGAGAGGTTGCTGCCTTCCGCGGCGAAGAAGTCGTGACGGCGTTGCAGCGCGTCGAGCAGGTCGGTATACGTGAGGATGGGCAGTCCGGACGCTTCCTCCAGCCGGAGGATATAGTCGTTGTAGGCCTGCGGGTTTTCGATGGCCATGGCCCTGTCGGGCCGCCAGGTGGGAACGACTTTGACGGGAAATCCGCTTTCCCGGATTTCCCGATGGTAGACGAGCGGGTCGGCCGGGTCGTCCGTCGTCCCGACCGCTTCCACACGCAGGCGTTTCATCAGCGCCTGCGGAAGAAATTCGGGCGTTTGCAGTTTGGCGGTACATGCATCGTAGACGCTGCGAGCATTGGTCGATTTGAGAATCTCGCGAATGCCGAAGATCCGGTTCAGCTCCAGATGCGTCCAGTGGTACAGCGGATTGCGCATGGTATAGGGCAGCGTTTCTGCCCATTTTTCGAATTTTTCATACGGAGGCTTGTTTCCCGTGATATATTCTTCGGGCACGCCGCCGGCACGCATGGCGCGCCACTTGTAATGGTCGCTGCCCAGCCAGACCTCCGTCATGTCGGCAAACGGCTGATTCTGCGCGATCAGTTTCGGATCCAGGTGACAGTGGTAGTCGATGATGGGCATTTTGGCGGCATGCCTGCGATAGAGTTCGCGTGCCGTGTCGGTTTGCAGCAGAAAGTCTGCGTCCAGAAAAGTCTTCATGTGCTGTTATTTCCTGTGTTTTCGAATATGAGACAACGCGTTTCCGCACAATTCCGCGATCGTTTTCCAGTCGCCGGCGTCCACGGCTTTCTTCGGGAAAAGCAAGGAACCCATGCCGACGCATGTCGTGCCGGCCTCGAACCAGGCGGCCAGATTTTCTTCCGTTGGTTCGACGGCGCCGGTAGCCATGATCATCGTCCAGGGCATCGGTGCCATGACGTTTTTTACGAACGAAGGGCCGCCCACACTTCCGGCGGGAAAGATCTTGCATATGTCGCAGCCGGCTTCCTGCGCGAAACCGATTTCCGTCACCGAGCCACAGCCGGGTATGTAGGGTACGAGCCGGCGGTTGCATACTTTCGCTACTTCCGGGCTGAACAGCGGACCGACAACGAAGGCGGCGCCCATCTGGAGGTAGAGCGCGGCCGTCCCGGCATCCACCACGGAACCCGTTCCGACGATCAGTTCGGGACATTCCCTCGCAGCAAACCGGATGATTTCGGCGAAAACCTCCTGCGCAAAGTCACCGCGGTTGGTAAACTCAAAAACGCGTACGCCGCCGTCATAACACGCCTTCATCACGTTTTGAACAATCTCCGGATCCCGGTGATAATAGATCGGAACCATGCCTGTCCGGATCAGGGTATTCAATACCTGTATTTTATTAAATCGAGCCATATCTTTTTTTTAGCTGGACAAAGTTAATGGATAGAGAGACAAAAAAGAAGGAGACTGCGTTTTTTAACATCTCCGCCACTCTGTATACGCATTGCCGGCGGCCCATATATTATCCGTGAGCCAACGCCTTCCCCTGTCCGAAATGGCTGCGACTACCTGATTAATTCAGTGTAATATTATATTATCACCTTATTTTATTTCGAATGACTAAAAAAGCTTCGACATGTTTACTTCGTCCGCACTGCCGCCTTCGCTGACGGACAGGATGGAATCATCAATCCGTTCGTTCAGGCTTCCGGCGGAGGTGTACAGGGCGATGATATTTTCCAGCGGAGAGCCTGACTGAATGGCATGGGTGGGACCGAGAAAAAGGCCGCCTTCGGCAAAGAGCTGTTTCCGGCGTTCCACCTCCCGGATCACGTCGTCGGGTGTTCCGAAGGCCATCGTCGTCTGCACGCAGACACTTCCGCAGAAGGTGAGCGTGTTTCCGAAATCCTTTTGCAGTACGGCAATATCCATTTCGGGTGTTGTGGGCTGCACCACGTCGTATACATCCAGTCCCAGCGCCGTCAGCCGCGGCAGGAATGCCCGCGAACATCCGCACATGTGCATCATCGTTCGCGCTCCATAGCGATGTACCATGTCAAAATATTTTCCGAACTTGGGCGCGAAATGCCGGTCGAAGATGTCAAAACCGATGATCTGGTTGGTCTGGGTCCCCAGGTCTTCGCCGATGTGCGTGAAATCAATCAGTCCGCCGGCCGCCTGGAGCACACGCTCGTGCATTTCGTAGTAGAAGCGGAAACGCGCTTCCATGATTTCCAGGTAGACGGGGTC
>JAIRXI010000409.1 GCA_031268395.1 Tannerella sp.
ACCGAACATAATCGCATCCGATTTTTAATGAGGTAATGAGGTTGTCCGTGTGGCGTATTCCACGGCTACTGAGGTCGTTTTGTTATTAAAATTAGGTGGAAATGAGGTTCTCAATAGAAACGATGAACTTCATTAACTCTGAACGATGAACGGGGACTTTGTGTATTTATAATTTTCAACTTTCAACTGCTGAAACGTCTATGAACATGTTGGGATAAAAAAGAGACAGGGCGTCACCGTAAATCGGACGCCCTGTCACCGGTTATGAAAAACAGAAAGGGTAAAATCAATTGAGGGAGGCAGCTAGCTCCAGTCGAACAGACTCGGAAAGACCAGCGAAAAGACCAGCACGACCAGACCGGCCACCAATACCATAACAGTTGTTTTGGACACGCCCTTCCATTCTTTGAGCAGGATACCCCATACGTTGCTGAATGTCACGTTCAGGGCCATCAGGATGCACCACGAAAAAGCCATCATGATGCTGCCCGGTTCCAGGAAACTTTTCCCCATGCCCAGCGCAAAAAACTGGCAATACCACAGCAGTCCGGCCAGCGCGCAGAACAGAAGGTTGTTCAGCAGTAACGGTTTCTTGCCGTAGTCGCTGAAAGACCGGTTTTTCCCGTTCTGATACAGACAGTATGCCGCATTCGTAAGAAATCCGCCGCAGGTTACCATCAGCGTGGCCGGCAAGGTCTTGAACAGATCGTTTGCACCTGCAATCACCAGCGGCTCGCCCGCTTCCAGTCCCAGCGCGAAACAGGCGCTCATCACGCCGGCCAGCAGGGCGACCAGCAGGCCTTTTGTCAGCGCGAAATCCTTTACGGCGGCTTTTTTCTCTTCTTCCGTCATGTTGCTGGAACGCAGTCCGCCGGCGAATCCGATGATGGCGATGCCTGCCAGTGTGATACAGACGCCTGCCAGCAAAATCAGGCCGTCTCCGCGGAACAGGTCCGTCCCTTTCATAAGGGCCGGAATGACAGTTCCGAATGCCGAGCACGTACCCAGCGCGATCGACTGTCCCAGTGCAATGCCCAGGTATCTCATGCTCAGCCCGAACGTCAGGCCGCCGACCCCCCACAGGATGCCGAATCCCATGGACTTCAGTGCGGCGGCGGGATCGACTGAAAGCGCCTGCCCCAGGCTGCTTCCTTCGGGTACGGCCAGCAGGGCGCCCAGCACGGGGAAAATCAGCCACGCAAAAATCCCCTGCATCAGCCAGAAACTTTCCCATGACCAGTCTTTCACCTTCTTGATGGGGACGTACGAACTGGACTGTCCGAAACTCCCTACCGCTATAATTATCAATCCAATGAATGTGTTCATATATGCCGTTTAAATCCTTTTCGACGTAACTTCTTTCTCGTAGGCCTGTATCCCGGCGATGTAGTCTTCGCCGGCAGGCACGCTATTCTGCAGACAGAACATATCCCACACGGCGTTCCACGGCATGCTTTTCAGTTCTTCCTGCAGGGCCAGGCGTTCAAACAACTGTTCACCGGCTTCGTATGCCTGCAGGGTGGCAGACGGTTCGAGCAGCGCCATCAGGATGGCTTTCTGCGTGGCGCGACTGCCGATGACGTAAGCGCCAATGCGGTTGATGGTGGCGTCGAAGTAATCCAGTCCGATGTGTATGCGGTCGAGTGCGTCGCAGCGGATAATCTCGCGTGCCAGATCCTGCAGGTCGTCGTTCAGGATGACCACGTGGTCGCTGTCCCAGCGGATCGGGCGGCTCACGTGCAGCATAATTTCCGGCGTAAAGAGCAGCATCGCCGAAATCTTGTCTGCAATGCTCTCCGTCAGGTGGAAATGGCCGGTATCCAGCGTCACAATCTTGCCTTTCTTGGCCCCGTAGCCCAGGTAGAAATCATACGACCCGACGGTATAACTTTCCAGACCGATGCCGAAGAGTTTGGCTTCGATACAGTCCTTCATGTTTTTGTATCCGGTTGCGAAAATCTCGTCCAGCGACTCTTCCAGAAGGCGGCGGTATTTCAGCCTGCTGGCCGGCACTTCCTTGCTGCCATCGTGCACCCAAAGGTTCATGATACAGGGGTCGCCCTGGAACAGGCCCATTTCCTCGCTGATTTTCCGGCAGCGCTTTGAGTGCTCGATCCAGAAATTGCGGATACCGCTGTCCGGGTTAGCCAGTGTCAGGTTGCCACTTTTCGGATGCGAAAAAGAAGTGGTATTGAAATCCAGTTTCAGCCCATTTGCCTTCGCCCATTCCATCCAGCTTTGGAAATGAGCCGGCTCTACTTCGTCGCGATCGACTGCTTTTCCCTGAAAATCGCCGTAAATCTCATGCAGGCTGATCCGGTGGTTGCCCGCGATAAATGATTTGGCTTTCAGCAGGTCGGCCCGCAATTCTTCGATGGTGCGGGCTTTGCCGGGATAGTTTCCCGTCACCTGGATCCCTCCGGTCAGGTCGCCGCCCTGGCTCTCGAACCCGCCGATGTCGTCCGCCTGCCAGCAGTGCAGCGACAGGGATATTTTCCCCAGTGCGGTGATGGCCTTTGCGGTGTCTACTCCCAATGCAGCGTAGCGTTCCGCTGCGATTTCATACGCTTGTTTAATCAAACTTTCTTTCATAATAAATCAATTTTTGATGTTTGTATTTTATGATTTTCTTTCCTTATACACGCCCTTCAACCTAAAAACATTCCAATTTCCTCAATCACAGTGGCGCGTCTGTATGTCATCCACGACGACTTTAATTATATTTTTACTTTACCTCAACTTGCGACTCATCCTGCTTTATTGTTTCGGCAGGAATGTTTGCAGCGGGAAGGATTTCGCCACAATGCGGCGGATTTCCCAGCGGTCTTTCACCAGTCCGGCGGCCTTGGCCTGCATGAGGCAGTTGCCGATGGCCGTCGCTTCAGAAGGCCCGGCCACCACCGGCAGCCCGATGGCATCGGCCGTGAACTGATTCAGCAGTGCATTTTGCGAACCGCCACCAATGACGTGCAATTTCTCGATCGGGAACGGAATCATGGAGGACAGCATCTCAAGCGTCTCCCGGTAGCGGTTGGCCAGACTGTCGAAGATGCACCGGACATACGCGGCGTCCGTGTCCGGAACCGGCAGGCCGTTCTCTTCGCATACGGCGGCGATCGCCCGGCTCATGCTGGCCGGATTGGCCAGGCGCGGGTCGTCGGGATTGACGATCGAGCGGCTTTTCCCGGCCCCTTCGGCCATCTTCATGATTTCGGGATACGAATAGCGGCGTCCGGCCTTTTCCCATTCTTTCCGGCACTGCTCCAGCAGCCACATGCCAGTGATGTTTTTCAGGAAACGCGTCGTCCCTTCAATACCGCCTTCGTTCGTGAAGTTCTTCTCAAACGACTCCTGCGTCAGCACCGGCGCATCCGTTTCGACGCCCATCAGGCTCCACGTGCCGCTGCTCAGGTAGGCAAAATTCGGATTCGCAGCCGGTACGGAAATGATTGCCGAGGCTGTGTCGTGTCCGGCAACCGTGACGACGGGCACTTTCCCGATTCCCGTTTCTTCCGCCAGCGCATCGGTCAGCGTTCCGATGACGGCGCCCGGGTCTACCGGCGGATGCAGTAGCGAAGCCGGTACGCCGGCCGCCTCCAGCAGGGAGGTCTCGAACTGGCGGGTGACGGGATTCAGCAGTTGCGAAGTCGAGGCTTCCGTATATTCACAGACCTGTTTCCCCGTCAGCAGATAGGAAAGCAGATCGGGCATGAACAGGATTTTATCGGCCGCCTCCAGCGGCGCAAAACCGGTCTGCCTGGCCCGGAAGAGCTGATAGAGGCTGTTGAAATTCATGATTTGGATACCGGTCAGGCCATATACCCGGTCGCGCGGCACGATCCGGAAAAAGTCTTCCGGCGCTCCGTCGGTATAGGGGTCGCGGTAGGCGCGCGGCATGCCCAGTACCGTACCGTCCCTGCCGATGTAGCCAAAGTCTACACCCCAGGTATCTATCCCTACGGAGGTCAATTCGATACCCTGTCTTGCGCAAACTTTCAGTCCCTCCTTCAGCGATTCATAGAGACTGAACACGTTCCAGTAATACTTGCCATGCATTTCCATCATGGCGTTGGGGAAACGCGTCAATTCCTTCATTTCAAAATTGACACCGTCAAACGTCCCAAGAATCGACCGGCCGCTTGTCGCGCCCAAGTCAAAGGCTAAAAAATAATATCTCTTCATGATAGCGAGGCTATAAATTATTTTATTGCGACAAAGGTATTTTCTTTTTCCCTACCTTTGCTTACGGAATTGATAGTATATATTTGAATTTTGACACAGCCATGCTAAAGAATGAACAGTTGCGTTATCTCGCAATTAATGCCGTGGATGAAGACTGGGGCATTGTCGTGACGACGGTCGGATACCAGTTTATTTCGCCGCAAAGTCCGTATCCGCTGTCCCGCCATCCGGACAAGTACAACTTCTCGCCCCGCAACAAGCGGACCCTGAATGAATATCAACTGATATACATTACCAGGGGTTCCGGTTATTTTACGTCTCAATCCGTCCGGAAACAGAAAATCGGCGAGGGGACGATGATACTGCTTTTTCCCGGCGAATGGCACAGTTATTATCCGGATTCGGATACCGGCTGGGACGAACACTGGGTGGGTTTCCGCGGTCCGCACATCGACAGGCGGGTCGAAAACCACTTTTTCGGCAAGGAATATCCCCTGTTTCATATCGGTCACAGTTCGACGATAATCCGTTTGTATGAAGACATTCTCGACCTGGCACGGCAGGAAAAGACGGGCTATCAGCAGATGATTTCCAGCATGGTGCTTCATCTGCTGGGTTCGGTTTATTATAAATGGAAAAACAGCTACTTCAAAGATTCCCATATTGAAGAAAAAATCATGGAAGCCCGCCAGCTGATTAAGGATAATATCGAGGGACTGCTTTCGCAGGAGGAGATTGCAGCAAAACTCGGACTGGGCTATTCGTGGTTCCGCCGGATGTTCAAGGTGTATACGGGTGTCTCGCCGGCGCAGTACCAGTTCCAGCAGAAACTGCTGCGAGCCAAGGAACTCCTGACCGATACGTCCATAAACATCTCCGAAGTAGCTTACAAGCTTCATTTCGAGAGTCCCGGCCAGTTTTCTACCTTTTTCCGGAAAAAAGAGGGAATTACGCCTACCCGGTTTCGGGAAGAAATGCAAAAGTAAACATGCACGGACATATCATTTCGTGCATGAACAGATACAAAGAACGGAAAGACGGCGGGCAGAGATCAAGCGGCCGTTCCGGACCTTCCCCGATACGGGTCTGTCCGTCCCTGTCCGCCGCTCATCTGCCAGCTGTCCGGGTCGCCTTATTTTGCGCCGTTCGCGTTCGGATTGAGTCTCGGGGGCTGCTGCCTGTCCGCCGGCTCTGCCGGGTTTTTCCCCGACATGGTACAGCCGCCGTTAAAGCTTGCGCCCGGTTCGATTTCAAGCACCTGTATGAAGATGTCTCCCTTCACCTGTGCGGTTGACTTCAGAATCAACTTTTCTCCGATGCGTATGGTGCCTTCCACCGTGCCCAATACCTCCGCATTCTCGGAAATGACATTGCCCAGAATACATCCCTTCGGCCCGATTACAATTTTTCCCTTGCAATGGATGTCGCCTTCAATTCGTCCGTCCAGACGGAAATCCGATTCCGTCACAATACATCCGGTGATTACCGTACCACCGGCCAATACATTAAAAATGCCGCTATTACCGGCTTGTTCATCGCTATGTTTCGTCTTCAGCATGATACCTTCTGTTAGAGTTCGCGCAAATGTAAGCAAAAATTTTTCTTGTCGCCCGTTTTTCTTTATTTTTACGGCCAAATTAACGGAACGATGGAACTGACAATAGATTTGACGGGGATGAAATTTTACGCCTGTCACGGTGTTTCTCCGCAGGAGAGGCGGGTCGGAAACGATTTTACGGTGGATATTTCATATACCTTCGCGGCGGAAGCGGCGCTCGAAAGCGACGAACTGGACGATACCGTCGACTATGCCGGCGTGTACGGGATCGTAAAAGCGGAAATGGAACGTCCTTCCCGGTTGCTGGAACACGTGGCGGGGCGGATTTTCCACGCACTGTGCGCGGCTTTCCCGCAACTGACCCGTCTCAGGGTGAAACTGTCCAAACTGAACCCGCCGACGGGAGGGGAAGTGCACAGCGCTTCGGTGACGGTGGAGGGGCGGCAACGCCGGGAATGAGGAACGGCGGGAGGACAGCGGGGTGAATTGCAGGACAGCGACCGGGAAGGAAAAGAATTTTCCTGCCGGAGACGGACTGAAATCAAAGAGAATACATTACTTTTGCCCGATATTTGATAATACATGCAATACCGAATGAAGAAATATCTTTTACTGATCAGTCTCTGTGGCTGCTGCTTTCCGGCGGCGGCACAGCAGAAGGCGCCCAAATGGGCCGAAAAGGCGAAAAAGGCCGTCATTTCCCTTGAAATACAGGACCGGAACGGAACGCTACGCAAGGGAAACGGCTTTTTCGTGCAGGAAAACGGGGAGGCCGTCTCGGATTATACCCTGTTTGCCGGCGCCGAAAAAGCGTTTGCGACGGATGCCGACGGTCGCCGGTTTCCGGTCACGCAGATACTTGGAGCCGACGAGATGTATGATGTCATCCGTTTCAGGGTGGATGTCCCGAAGCGCGTGACGGCGCTGGTGCCGGCAACGGAACAGCCCGTCCAGGGAACGGTGGCCTGTCTCCTGTCCCGCGACCTCGAAAAGGATGCCGCCCTCCCGGGCGGAACGGTTGTGGAAGTCTCCCGGGTAAAGGAGGCGTACGGCTATTTCAAGATAGATGCGCCCCTGACTTCCTCGCAGGTCAGTCTGCCCCTGCTGACGCCCGAAGGCGAGGTTTTTGCCATGGCGCAGGAGGATGCCTCCGGCCAGCACCAGACCTATGGCATTTCCGTCCCCTACATCCTCTCCCTCCGGATTGCCCCGACAGACCTGTTCAGCAAGACATACGCGGCCATGGACATCCGCAAGGCCTGGGCGGCGACGCCGGAAGATGCGCAGATCGCGCTGCTGTTCTACGCTTCGCAGCAGGACGCGCCTGCCTACCTGGAAACCCTGAACGATTTCATTGCGTCGTTCCCGAACGTTTCTGCCGGTTACCAGCAAAGGGCTTCGCACTATGCTTACCACCGAAAGGATCTGGCTGCCACGGAAGCGGAACAGGAGCGTTTGCTTTCGCTGGCGCAGGCGGATATGGAAACGGGGGCGAAATATATGGAGACAAAGGGAGAATACTTCTACGAACAGGCGAAACTGATCTACGGTGTGGCCTCGGGCGACAGTGCGCTGCAATTGCCCGCCTGGAGCATGGAGGCGGCATGGGCGAATGTCCGGAAGGCGATCGCCGAAAACGACGAACCGGCCTACCGTCAGTTGGAAGGCGACATGGCCTTTTACCGGGGCGATTACGGACAGGCATACGAATCATACCTCATGGTGTCGCGAAGTCCGCTGGCTTCGGGTTTTTCCTTTTACATGGCGGCCAGGGCCAGACAGCAGATGCCGGATGCAAACCTGGCAGAGGTGATCGCGCTGATGGACAGTGCGATCGGGAAAAGCGCCTCCCTGCCGGACGATGCACTGGTCTATCTGCAGGAAAATGCCGGACTGAAGATGCAGCTCGGTATGTATGACGCGGCCGCGGCAGACTATGACCGGTGCTATACCTTGGCGGCCGGGAACGTGTCGGACGCATTTTATTACCTCCGCGAACAGGCCCGGTTTCGTGCCGGCAATCTGGACGGCGCGCTCAAAGACATCTCTTCCGCCATCATTCTGGATCCCCAAAACGCGATCTATTATGCGGAGGAAGCGTCCATATACCTCCGCCGGCAGCTTCCGGACAAGGCGCAGGAAAGTTTGCTGAAGGCGATCTCCCTGGATCCGGACTTTGCGTCCAGCCACCGTTTGTTGGGTGTCAGCTACCTGAGGCAGGAGAAAAAGGACGAAGCCTGCAAAGCCTTCCAGAAAGCCAGGGAACTCGGCGACCCGGTGGTCGACAAACTGATCAGGGAGAATTGCCAGTGACCTCCGCAGAGATGTCCAACGCACGCAGATGACGCAGATTCAAGGGATTTGCGCAGATTTTATCCGTTCCCGCAGCTGCGCAAATCTTCCATATCTGCGTCATCTGCGTGCGTTGGAAAAGAATTGTCGCCGACGTTGGGTGAATTTCATCCGGTCTGGATATTTCCGTACATTTGCACGCAAATTTGAAGGAAACTATGTTTGATATATTATACCAAAGCGATTTAAACATTCGGTCCGTCGAGAAGACTTTTTCAAAGACTCTTAAACAGTTGCAGTCCGGTGATTTTAAAAGTGCGGATGTACGCAAGATGCACGGTACGGAATTTTACCGTGCCAGGCTGGATATTCGCGACCGCCTGCTGTTCCGTTTCGTGAAATATGAAGACCGGAAATACATCCTGCTACTGGAAATCATCAAAGACCACAACTATGTGCACAGCCGCTTTCTGCGCGGAGCAAACATTGACGGGAGCAAGTTTGAACCGGTCGATTCTCCGGACAGGGAAGACGCGGCGGCCGAACTGTCCTATCTGAACGGAAAAAGCAAAATCATCCACACGCTGAACAAGTTTATCTCCTTCGACGACTTCCAGAAAGACATCTACGCGCTTCAGCCGCCTTTGATCATCGTCGGATCGGCGGGCAGCGGCAAGACGGCCCTCGTGCTGGAAAAACTCAAGAGCCTGCACGGGAACGTGGCTTACGTCTCCCTGTCGAAATATCTGGTAGACAATGCCGCGCATATCTACTACTCTTCCGGCTACGACAACGAATATCAGGAGACCGATTTCCTTTCGCTGAAAGATTATCTCTCGCTGTGGCAGATTCCCGAAGGACGGGAAGTGGAGTTCAAGCATTTCGACCGCTGGTTTGCCCGTTATGTACAGTCGGTAAAAATCAGCGAACCGTACCGCGTGTTTGAAGAATTTAAGGGCGTGATCACCGGTTCGCCGGTACATGCGGCATGGCTGTCGCAGCAGGAATATCTGGAACTGGGCGTCAGGCAGTCCATTTTCTCCACACACGAACGGGAACGCCTTTATCCCCTTTTCCTCAAATACGTGGCCTGGCTGAAAGAGGAAAACATGTACGACAGCAATATCCTCTGCCATGAATATCTCGACAAAGTGCAGCCCTGCTACGATTATATCATGGTCGACGAAGTACAGGACATCACCAACATCCAGCTGAAATGCATCCTGGCTTCCCTGAAACAGCGGCAGCATTTTGTCCTCACGGGCGACAGCAACCAGATTGTGCATCCGAATTTCTTCTCGTGGAGCAAAATAAAATCTTATTTCTACGATACGGGCGACAGCCGGGAAAATCAGCTCAAAATCCTGCAAACGAACTACCGCAACAGTCTCCGCGTAGTGGAACTCGGCAACAACCTGCTGAAAATCAAAAACAGCCGGTTCGGTTCCATCGACCGCGAAAGCAATTACCTCGTCAATACCGTCAGCCGCGAAGAAGGCGAAGTACTGCTCTATCTCAACGACGAGAAGAAGAAAAAGGAACTGAACCGCCGCACGCAGGACAGCGCCCGGTATGCCGTCATCGTACCGGGTCATGCACAGAAAGCCGAAGCCGCCCGGTTCTTCAGGACGCCTTTGATATTCAGCGTCCAGGAAGCCAAGGGGCTGGAATATGAAAATGTCATCCTGGTGGATTTTGTTTCCGGCAACGAAGCCGAATTTCGCGAAATCATTGCCGGAGTGACCGTCGACGACCTCCGGCAGGAGGAACTGCGATACAACCGTGCGGGCGACAAGAACGACAAGGATGCCGAGATCTACAAGTTCTACATCAACTCGCTGTATGTCGCCGTCACACGCGCCGTCAAAAACATCTACATCTTCGAACGCCTGGCCGCCCATCCCGCCCTGAAACTGCTGCAAATGCAGGAAACAAACGCCGAAATAAGCATCAGGGAAACACGGTCGACGCGCGAAGAGTGGCTCGACGAAGCCCGGCGCCTCGAAGAACAGGGCAAACACGAACAGGCCGAACAGATCCGCGCCCGCTACCTCGGATACGAATATCTTTCGCCCGAACAGCTGGAGACCGTCAAAACGCTGGCGCTCGACCCGGCCAAAAAAGAATCGGAAGTAAAAAAGGAACGCAAGCAACTCTTCCAGTATGCCACCAGCCACCGCCGGTACGACTGGATAGACCTGCTGGCAAAATTACAGTTCCAGCGCGCCATCCTCTTCATGAAAGAAATACGCGCCGATCGCCGCGAATACGAAAAACAGCTGCGACTTGGCAACAAAGCGAAAGTCGAATCCACCGTCCGGAAATACGGCGTCGATTTCACCTGCGACGGAGGCGTTTCGGGACTGATGCTGGCGCTGCAGTACGGGCAAACCGAACTCGCCCTTACCCTCCTGGACAAAGGCGCCTCGCCCGCTCATACCGACGACGCGTCGCATATGGCAGTCGACTGGCTGCTCGCGTCATACGTCAAATACGTGAGCCTGCAACGGAAACAGATGCAGCTTGCAAACGAGCAAACGCTGATACGGTGCTGGCGCCGGATATGTCCGCCGGCCATCGAATACGAATACGATCAGCGCCGTTTCCGCGCCGGCTCGCACAGCATGTTATTCTTCCTCATCATCTTGATGCGCAGCACGTCCGCCAGCCGGCCCATACAGGCAAGGATGGTCTCGCCCGACGGCCATAAGGAAGAGGTCGGCGGCACGTTCGACATGACCGACCTCGAAAACCTCATCGCCTCCATACCCGATGAAGTCCTGCCCTCCTGCCGCAAAAAACGGACATACATCAACAGCATCATGGCGCTGCACGAAAGAGAAAAGCCGTCGCCCTACTGCAAGGCCGCCTTCCTCCGCGTCCGGCGCGGCCGCTACGTCCTGAATCCGCACATGCGGCAGCGAATGGAAGGCGACGGTTCCGCAAAGGCCCCGGACGCCCCGGACGCCTGATTTTCATGATCCCTTCCAGACCGGCGAAAGGAGATGAGATGCAGGGAAATAGGGCCGGCAGTCTCCGCCGGAGGGTCGTGACAAACGGCGAAAAATTCTCCGTGCGGAAAGGAGCGCAGAAATGTTAAACTTTCTTTTTAACCTGTTTCTTTTCTCCCGATTGGCCTGTCGGATTCCGAAAAAACATACCTTTGTGCCAATTACGAAAAACTTATGGGACGTAGACACAGACAAACTATTCTTCTCCGGCGAACACCCCGGATTTCCGCAAATCTTGAAAAATAGGGAGGGGTGGATAATATGTTTTGTATGGACATCTTCAGTAACAGATACACTCCGGGCAACCCTTCCGTCGCTCCGGACATCCTCTGCCACCCTTATTCCGGCCTCCACGCCATTCACCCATGAAACAGGCGAACGAATTGAATCCACCCGTTTCGGTCGAACGGATACGGCAAGGCGACGTCGGCGAATACGAACGCCTTTTCCATTCCTGTTACAAGCGCCTGTGCATCTATGCGGAAACCATTGTCGGGAGCCGCATGGATGCGGAAGAAATCGTATGTAACCTGTTTGTCCGGATATGGGAAAGGCGCGAGCGGCTGTCTGTCCGGGGATCCATGGAATCCTATCTGGTTTCGGCCGTGCATCACGAAGCGGTCAACTGCCTGAAACATGCGGAAGTGGAGGAACAGTACCGCGAAAGGGTCGCCTGTCAGCTGAACCACATGGACCTGCTGCACCCGGAAGGCGTCGATACGCCGCTAACCGACATGCTTGAAAAGGAAATGTATGAACTTATTGAAAAGGCCGTTCAAACTTTGCCGCAACAGTGTCGCGAGGTCTTTGTCCTTCACATGATGGACGGACTGTCCTACGAAGAAGTCGCCGTAAAACTGAACGTAACCGTCAACACGGTGCGTACGCAGGTGACAAGAGCTACGAAAAAAATGAGATGCGCCCTGTCTCCTTTCTACCGGACAGGCGAATAGAAACGATGAACGATGAACGGGGTTTGCGCGTCAGGGCATTCATATCCATAGAAAAAGCGATTAAACCGGCGGTTGAACTCCGTACGGAGTTCCATCCTGTAGAGAGCTATGGCTCACAGTAAAACCCTGTATTTAGCTCCGAAAATATTATCTTTGTAGATTAATCTAAATAAAAAAAGATCAGATGGATAAGTTATTGGAGTTAATAAACCCGAAATGTCCATTAGACGCTTCCCCTGTCGTGTCCGCATACAGCCGGAAAATCCCCGATTTTCCCCCGAACGAGGCCCAATTTCCATAGGAAGATTCCCAATCTTCATATAAAGATTCCCAATCTTTCAATGAAGATTCCCGAACATTATATGAAGATACCCAATCTTCATTGAAAGATACCCAATCTTTATATAAAGATTCCCGATCTTTATACGAAGATTCCCGATCTTCATTGAAAGATACCCAATCTTTATATAAAGATTCCCGATCTTTATATGAAGATTTGACCCCATACAATCTGTTTTTGTCCTTAAAATGAGCGTTTTAAAAAAAATAGACGCTTCTTCTGTCGTGTCCGGAAGAGTAGAGACGTAGCGCGCTACGTCTCTGTTATTCCAATATGTCCGGAAGAAAAGACGGCCTGCCAACAGCAAACGGAATATCTGCCCGTCAGCCCGTCCCGGGTCATCGTGCGTTGCGGGCCGTTTTTTACCGGCAGGGCCTCTTCCGGACACGACGGAGGAAGTGTCTAATGGACATGTTGGGATAAAGTATGTTTTGCCTGATGATATTGTATCGTATTTTGAGTTGATAGAGATAAAGAACGAGGACGAATCATTGCATCTTCACTTGGATGAATTCAATGTTCCGCCTCCGGAATATGCTCATCTTAAGTTGTCGGTCAATGGCTTTTACGAAAGTTCCACGATAAAGGATTTTCCGCTTAGGGATAAGAATGTACTGCTTCATGTCCAACGCCGACGACGTACATGAAGTAATACTTTTTATCTCGCAGCGGGAAATCCCTGATGAGGGATTCTTCATAAAATCCATTACTTGATAATGATATTTGTTCATACGCTCCGGGAACAATATTCAATTCATCAAGATAAAGATGCAACTCTTCGCCGACTGTTTTGATGTCTGACAATTCAAAGTAATTTATGACTTCCTTCGGCAATACATACCTGATTAATTCCTCTAACATAACTTCGTGGTTTTGACTGCAAAGTTATAGCTCTTTTCATACAGACAAAACACAGGGGTTTGCTGGTGATCCCTTTAAACCCGCTGTTTTCGCTCTGCTCTAAAAATGCAAAACCCCTGAAATCTATTCAATTTCAAGGACTTGTTTTATGTCTCTTTTTGTTTTCGTGGTCCCACTTGGGCTTGAACCAAGGACCCCCTGATTATGAGTCAGATGCTCTAACCAACTGAGCTATGGGACCAGATCACTATGGCAAGTTTCAGTAATCAGGTGCAAAGGTACTAAAAAGAATGAAGATTGGACAAATCCGGTAAATGATTTTATTTCTAACACGGAGATCTCAAAAAA
>JAIRXI010000115.1 GCA_031268395.1 Tannerella sp.
ATTCTGTTGCGCTTTTTTTTCGCAAAGATACATCCTTTCCCTTTTTTGCCGCATATGGAGCGGAATTTTATGACGCTGTCATCATACCCATACGCCCCGTCATCCCCCTGTCTTCCCCGGCAGGATTGCTTCGGGTTTCCCCGCTCGGCGTAGCGTCTCTCGCTACGTCGGGTTAAAAGCAAGCCTCCAGGCTTGCTGTAAGGCAGGAACTGTCGCCCGGCATAGCGTTTTCGCTGCGCCGGGGATATTGTCTGAACGGTGATTGGAAATGATTGTGTGCAGACGGTGATTTTTTTTCGGACAATCTCGCCCGGCGAAGACGCTACGCCGAGCGGGGCCTTTTCTAATCTAAACACGGAGGGCACGGAGAACACGGAGAGGGTGATTCCGTATTTCCTCTGTGTCTCCGTGTTCTCCGTGTTTAAATGATAATGAGGTAATGAGGTTGCTCTGTATGGTGTATCCCTCTTGCTACTGAGGTTGTTTTGTTATTAAAAGGAGGTGGAAAGGAGGTGGTCTGTCCGAAACGCAGGTTTGCCGTGTGGCGGTCATAAAGCGTTTCGTCCTATAAACACATGCCTTTCCGTGTGCCGTGCCGGAACCGTCAGGCCGTGCCCTCCGTCCGCCTTCCGCCCCTGCCGCCATTACTGCGTTCCGACCATTACTTTTTTCGTTTCCGTTGCTTCGCCAAAGTCTGCCCTGACAATATACACTCCTCTGCGGCCGACCGGAATGCGATATTCCGTTGCGGCCGTGGCGGTGGCGTATACCAGCGTTCCGGCGAGGGTATATACCTGCAGTTCACGGATGATGCCCCACGTCGAGCGCACATGGATCTCGCCGTTCTGCGAAGTCACCGTCAGCGCCTCCGGCCGGACTTCCACCGGTTCGTTCCATACGCCCGTATACTGCATCTGAAGGACAAAACGGTCGTTGATCTCGACGGCTGAGGTCGTGGACGACCCGACGGCGGTGAAGGTATATTCCGGCGTTTCATGCAGGTCGACCGTCCGGTTTTTCTCCCGGTCCAGCAGGTAGATATTGTGTCCGAAGCGTTCCATTCCCGAGAAGGTCAGCGTCACTTCGCCCGTGTTCCTGAGACGCAGCCCCAGTCCGGTTGTCTGCGACTGGAAGTCGCCGCTGGCATAGATGGCCAGCGGCTCGCGGAGCGCTGTCAGGGCATAGACCGTCAGCGGGGTCTCGTCGTAGAATAAGGCCCGCACGTCTTCGTGACTGTTGTATTCGGGCGAGGCGTTCCGGTCGAAGTGCAGCACCGCATAATCGGTCCGGCTGTCCTGCGAAGCGCGGATACGCAGCACGCCTTCTACTGCCGCTTCCGCCGACCGCAGCCGGTAGCCGGCCGTCAGATCCGGAAGCTCCGTTGTGGTCCATTCCGGAGACATCTTTACCGAGGTGACGACGCTTCCCGGCGTGCGCTTGGCCACAAAGAACGATTGCAGCGGCGGGATGTATTCCGGCGTGACGGATGCGGGATCTGTGTACACATACCGCATCCCCTGCTGGTAGCCGGCATCGCCGTACTTGACGGCAGCAAATCCGTCTTCCAGGTGTCCGTCCCAGATCAGGTAGCCGTCCGCCAGTTCTCCGCTGTTGCCTTCCAGGAACTTCGACACTTCCAGATATGCCAGATAGGGATTGACGACCTGGATCATGTGTTTCGTGCTGCCGGTCAGGCTGCCGCCCGTCACCGGCAGGTCGAAGGTGGCCGGGCTGCCGGTCAACTGCACGCCGTCCGTGATGAAACGGTGGCTGCTGTCGCGGTCGAGCGACTGGACGCCCGGATAGGCGGTGGCTGACTGGGGGAAATTCCACGGTCGATCGCGCGATTCGCTCGTGCTTATCACTTTCAGGTTGAAGGCCGTGCCCAGTCCAAGCGACAGTCCCGGCTCGCCGAACGTAGCGGTCAGCATGTCTGCCCGGGCAATGCCTCCGCCCGGGTCCGGGTTGCTCTGCTGGAAGAGGTTCATCTGGATATCACCCCAGGTCGGCGTCAGGTCGTTTTTCCTGAAATGATAGTCGCCCGAATACATGTGCTTCAACGGCGCCGACCACATCACGAAACGGTCGCGCTCCGTCGCCTTCAGCACGAGTTCCACGCGGGCGCTGTCGTAGTCCAGCACATGCGGATTCCGCAGCATGGCCCGGTCCCGGACGGTGATCACCCTGCACGCGGCGCTGTCCGTCAGTTCGGGATACCGGAGGATGTCGGACGGGATTTCCACGTCCGTACAGGCGGAGGGCAGCCAGGAGACCGGCGTCTCGAAGGAGGTATTTCCGAAGCGGCTTAGTTCAACCCAGTTGGCCGGGTTGTGCCAGTCGTGGCTGACCAGTCCCGTCCAGCGCATGGGCGCCGGGGTTTCGCCGCTCACGTGGAGGCTGAACCTTCCGCGCGGGAATCCGCCCGCCCGGTTCCAGCGGGCATCCGGGCCGGGCACATCCGGCCGTATCAGCCAGGAAGCGTCGGACGTCATGGCCGGCAGCAGTCTGGTCGAGCCGCTCCCGTCGGCCTGTCCTTCGAGCGTATACCACTCGAAGCTCACGCCCGAAGGACGCGCGGCCAGCCGGACGGTATGGTCCGTGGCGTAGCAGGCCGAGACGCCGCTCCTGTCTTCCAGGATGTAGATGTATGCCGTGGCGGAATCCGTCCGCCATTCCTGCAGGTCGGGGTGGTAGTAGGTGAACCTGTAGGAGAAGGAATCAATCTGGTCTGTCAGGCTGCCCGTGCCGGCATTTGTGTAGTGGAGTTTGCTGCTTCCTCCGGATCCGGAAACGCTCAGGCTGCCATTCAGGGGCTGTACCGTTATGGAATCGAGCAGGCTGAAGGCAGGGGTGAAGACGGCGGGGGGCAGGTTGTCGTTGGCCAGGATGTCGATTTCGACGTAATGAAACAGCTGCACGGTCTGCACGTCGTCGAAAAGGCCCAGTACCTTTGATCCGGGATCGGTGACGTCGTTGTCGCTTTCATTGCATTCCGGCTGTTCGTAACCGGTCGCCTGTCCGCTGTCGTTCAGCCGTATCACTATACGGTCGAGCGGCAGGAAGGAAGAATAGCGGCGCACGGTGACGACGGCCGTAGCCGTGTTACCCGGAGCCACCTGCTCCATCAGGTTGTCGACGGTCAAGATGTTGCCGGCCGCCACCGTATTCCGGTATGCGGTGATATGGAAGGGGGTATGCGTGGCGGCGTCGCCGGTGTTGGCAAATGTTACGGAAATGAGCAGCGAGTCGCCGTCGGAATGGTAGTCGTATACGGTGGAAACTATCACCGCATTGGGGGCCAGCCATACCGGCAAGCCGCGCTCGTCCAGGAGGGTCTGCTGCTGCAGGAAGGCATTATATGGCCGCACGTCGTCGGCCGTGCCCGTCTTTCCGTCCGGCCCCGGCAATACCGTGGCCAGGTCAAACTGGCGTTTCGGAACCGTCAGGTCTTCGTTGATGTTTACGGCATTGTATCCGTACTGGTTCCATACTTTGCGCGCCGGAACCCAGGGCGTGGCCGGGTTGCTTGTGAAAATGTCGATCGTGGCAGCGCCGGTGAAACCCTGACTGTTCGTTCCAGGCGGAGGATTGACGGCATTTCGAGGCCCTTCGGTATCGGAGGTTACCAGGATCGCCGAGGTGCCGTTCCCGTATATGTCCGCCACAACGGGATATTCCGTGCCCGTTTCGCTGTAGGAAACGAAGGACTGAAGCGTGTAAACAGTCGTATCCTTCCCGGTCAAATGGTGTTTCTTGCTGCCGTTGATGATTCTCAGTTCCTGTTCGTCGCGGTATACGATTTCCGAAATGCCGTCATTGTTGAAATCGAACAGCGTCATACCGGTAGCGCCCGACTGGTCGGTGTGGTCCATGGCCCAGAACAGATCGAATGTGCCTGCGGTTTCGTTGTATTTACGCGCCCTGAAGGTTCCGCTCTGGGTAACATTGACTACTCCGTTGGCATCCAGGGTGACAATTTCGATTTTCCCGTCGCCGTCGATATCGCCGACAAAAGGCACTCCCATAAATACATTCGTGTCATACGTCGAGGCCAGTAGGGACCCGGTAGCCGTCCCGGTATGCGGCGTCCACAGATACAGGTAATTGTTGGTCGATCCGCTATTACCTCCTTTACGCCTGACAAGCACTTCGAGATTCCCGTCATTGTTGAAATCGGCCACTACCGTTACGCCGTCATCAAAACCTCCTGGCGGAGTGACCGACGAGAGGAGGGTCAGCGATTTTGGCGTGGCCACACTGCGGTCGATATCCACGCCGTAAATTTTGTTTCCGGCTACCAGTTCCAGCTTTTCGTCGCCCAAAATATCGACGGCTGCCACTAACGAGTACTTTGCAGTTACGAGATACGATCCGCCGCTGTTCTCGCCCGCGCCGCCGTCGCATAAAGGTTTTCCGGTTGCCGCATCATAAATCTGATTGCCTGCATACACTTCCGCCCAACCGTCGCCGTTGAAGTCGGCAACGCCAATCATCCCTTCTTCCCGGAAGGAGGGGTTCGTCGCCCAGGCCGAAGTTCCGTCGGGTTTCATTGCGCACAGGCTGTTTCCCATTTGATAGAAAATCATTTGCTGGAAGGTTTCGGGCGCATCGCCTGTTTTTACTTTGGCAATGGCAATAGCTCCCGTCCCTGCGCCGCCCAGCGGATACTTGCTTGCGGACGTAAACTCAGGCCCCCAGAGGATGACCATATTTGCGCGTCCGAGACTGTCAAAATTCACAATTTCCGGGTATCCGTCATCATTCAGGTCTCCTACGACAAACTGAGTGGTGGTAGCCACATATCCTGCCCGCTGCACCCTTTGAATCGCCCATTCCTGTTGGGGGGGAGAGATCACGCAGTTCGCATCGCCAATGATATTGTCCGGTTTGTCGAAGACGGCGATATAGACCCGCGCCGCACTGCTGTCGGCGCCGCACCTGATGTAGTAGTCCAGGCTGTCGAGGCCCCGGAAATCGGGTGCGGGCGTATACGTAAAGCGCCTGTCCGGAAGAATGGTCAGCGTCCCGTGGCGCGGACCGCTGCGGGCAACCGTGTCCATCGCCGTCAGGGTGTTTCGTCCGCACAAACCGGTCGAGTCGTTTGCAAGCGGGTCGAAGGTCGCTGTTCCGAAGGCCATCACCCGGTCGCTGAATGCCAGCAGTCCGCTGACATATCCCAAGTTGTTTGCAAGGTCACAGTCGAGGAAGGAGCCGTCGGCCGGATATTTGCTGCCGTCGTCCTGGATACGTACAGACATAGCAGGGGCAAGGGCGGACGAAGGAATCCCGAAATAGAGGTCGCCTGTCTCGCCGGGCGCGATATTCAAGCCGACCGGCTGTACGGCCACCAGCGACGCGCCCGGCAAGGCTGCTCCATACAGCGCCACGGGCAGAGAGGCATTGGTGTTTCGCACGCCAAGATTCCGGATACGAACCCATACGTGCACCGAATCGGAGGTTATTTCTTCCAGCCACACCCTGTCGACGGCAGGGTCGGGGGAGAACTGCACTACGTTGAACTGCCCTTTCGCCATAATCGGCGCCTGTATCAGGGCGCCATTGTATGGATATTTGCCGTTAAACTCCATGTTTTTGGGGACAAAATACCCGGGTACGGTCAAGTCTTCGTTTATCTGCAAAGATTCGTAGCTTATCCGGTTCCACACTTTGCGGGTCGGCGCCCAGGGCTGCGTAGCGCTTGAAAAAACAGCCAGATTGTATGGCGGAGTGTTTTTCCCCGCTGCACAGGATACACAGATGTTGGCGCTGCCGTCGCCGTCGGTATCGGCGATGACGGGATATTCCCATGCCGTACCCGAAAGACACGCGATGGCAGTTTTGTTCACTCCGGCCGTTCCGTCCACAATGCGCAGACTGTCCTCGTCCCGGTAAACCAGTTCGCTTGCTCCGTCGTTGTTAAAGTCAAAAAGCGTAATGCCCGTCCCCCCTGAACCGTCTGTGGTCAGCATTTTCCACAGTTGCGAGTGTGTGTCTGTTGAAGGATTGTATTTCAGGGCGGTCACCGCATTCACTGTCGTTATGCAGATTTCGGGGTATTTTTTGTTCGTTCCGGCATCTACGGCGCCGTCAATGTCTCCGATAAACGGGAATCCGTGAAGCGTCGAAGCCGCACCTGCACTGTTGGTCACCGTATAGCTTTTATAGGAGCCGGCTCCACCGCCCGCCACGTCCGGTCTCCAGACATATACGACAGTGTTCGACGCGGCAACCTTGGCAATCACCACCTCCAGTTTACCGTCCATATCCAGGTCGGCCACCGCCGTAAAACCGTCACCGATGGCTGTGTTTTTGGACAGG
>JAIRXI010000058.1 GCA_031268395.1 Tannerella sp.
GCCGTCTACGACATTTACTGCGAAACGGAAAAAGGTGAAAAGTTCATTGTGGAGATGCAGCGCACCTACCAGGAATTTTTCATCGACCGCAGCATATACTATGCCACGTTTCCGATACAGGAGCAGGCGAAAAAGGGCGCAAACTGGAACTTCAGGCTCAATGCCATCTACACGGTCGGTATTCTGAACTTTGAATTCAGAGACGGAGAAAAGGGATGGAAGGAACATCCCTACCTGCACCATGTTCAACTGTCGGACACGGAAACAAAGCGTGTTTTTTACGACAAACTGACATTTGTTTACCTGAAACTGCCCGGATTCAACAAGACGGAAGATGAACTGGAAACCCTGCTGGACAAGTGGATGTATGTCTTCAAGAACCTGGCGAAACTGGACGAACGTCCGAAAGCGTTGCGGGAGCGGGTTTTCCGGCGGCTGTTCCGCATTGCCGAAATCGAGCAGCTGGACAGGATGGAGCGGCTGGCCTACCATGAATCCCAGAAGCATTACTGGGATTACATGAATACGATCCATTCTGCGGAAAAGAAAGGCGCCGAACAGGTCGCCAAAGAAAAGGACGCGATCATCCGGGAGAAGGAGAAAGCCATTCTGGAAAAGGAGAAAATCATCCGGGAACTTTTGAAAAAAGAAGAAACCGTTGCAGCTAATCTGCTGAAAAGAGGCGTTGCGCCGGAAACTGTTTCGGCCGCTACCGGTTTGAGCCTCTGCCGGATCAACGAAATTTTTGAATTACTGAATCATTGAATTTTATAATATATGCACAACTGGTTTGAATGTAAAGTATCCTACGAAAAGACAATCGAAAGTGGGATGATGAAAAAAGTCAGGGAACCGTATCTGGTAGATGCGCTTTCCTTTACGGAAGCGGAAGCGCGGATCATTGAAGAACTCCGCCCGTATATTTCCGGTGAATTTACAGTGGCGGACATTAAGCGTGCCCGCCTCTCGGAACTGTTCTTCAATCCGGAGGGAGACCGTTATTACAGGATAAAAGTATTTTTCATCACGCTGGACGAAAAAAGCGGCGCCGAGAAAAAAACGGCGGTACAGATGCTGGCCCAGGCGTCAACGGTGAAGGATGCCATCGCCGTGGTGGAAACAGGCATGAAAGGCACGATGGCCGACTATGTGATAGCCTCGGTGGTCGAGACGGCGCTGCTGGACGTCTTCCCCTTCTCTGCAGAGACGAAAGAGAAGCAGGCGGTAACCCTCGCGCAGCCGCCCGCCCCGGAACGGCCGTCATGAGCGCCGTCGCCGGAAACATTGCCCGCATCCGTTCCGAACTGCCTGCCGGGGTGACGCTCCTGGCCGTCTCCAAGTACCATCCCGCGGAAACGCTGCAGGAAGCATACGATGCCGGCCAGCGCGTCTTCGGCGAGAACCGCGTGCAGGAACTGCTGGCCAAACAGCCGTTACTGCCGCCGGACATCGAATGGCACTTCATCGGCACGCTGCAAACAAATAAGGTGAAACACATTGCCCCCTTTATCCATACCGTTCAAAGTGTCGATTCGCCGGCGCTGCTGAAGGAAGTAGACCACCAGGCCGCCCGGAGCCGCCGCCGCCTCCGCGTTTTGCTGGAAATCCGCATCGCGGCGGAAACGTCGAAACACGGTTTCAGTCCGGACGGATGCCGGGCGCTCTTTCGGAACAGACAGGCTGATGCCTGTCCGCACGTTTGCATTGGCGGATTGATGGGGATGGCCTCTTTCACGGACAACAGGGAACAGGTGCGGCAGGAGTTTCGTGCTTTACGCACACTGTTCGACGAACTGAAACCTCTTGCCGGAGAGGCGTTCGACACGCTGTCGATGGGGATGAGCGGCGACTATCCGGTAGCTGTCGAAGAAGGCAGCACGCTGATACGGGTCGGCACATCCGTTTTCGGCGAACGGAGCATTCGGCATTAACTATTTTAAAGTACGGCAGAGGATCCGCATTGCAGATAAAACCGTAGCTTTGTTCTGCACGTTAAAAAAAGAAAGGTATGATACGTTACGAAACAAAATATGCAGGATTGACCCTGAAAAACCCGCTGATTGTCGGCAGTTCGGGATTGACGAACAGCGCAGAACGGAACCGGGAGTTTGAAAAGGCCGGAGCGGGAGCGATTGTGCTCAAGTCGCTGTTCGAGGAACAGATGGAGATGCAGAGCGATGCACTGATGCATGTCGGGGATGCGCCCGGCGCCGCCGAATACGTCCGGGGGCATGTAAAGGGCAGGCAGATGGCCGAATACCTGTCACTGATTGAAGAAACGAAGAAGAACTGTTCAATACCGGTGATTGCGAGTATCAACTGTTACAGGGTAGACACATGGGCCGATTTTGCGGTGCAGATGGAAGCCGCGGGCGCGGATGCACTGGAACTGAACGTGTTTTACCTGTATGCGGATCTGGATTTCAGACCCGGCGAAGTGGTCGAACTTTATGCTTCCATTCTCCGGAAAGTGAAAGCAAAGGTTTCCGTTCCCGTCATCATGAAAATCGGAAAAGGATTCAGCGGCATCCCGGCACTGGTGAACCGGCTGAAGTTGAACGGCGCGGACGGGGTCGTGCTGTTCAACCGCTATTACCGGCCCGACATCAATATTCATTCCATGCAGATCGTATCGGGGCAGGTGTTCAGCAGTCATTCCGACCTGAGCGAGACCCTGCGGTGGACCGCCTTCGTTTCGGGCAAGGTTCCCGGTATTTCGATCGCCTCATCTACGGGCATACACGACTGGGAAGACGTGGTGAAATGTCTGCTGGCCGGCGCCTCGGCCGTGCAGTTGTGCAGCGTCCTGTATACGCACGGAGTGGAAATCATTCCGCAGATGCTGGCCTGTATGGAAGAATGGATGCTTCACATGAAATACCGGGCGATCGATGAATTTGTCGGAAAGCTGAATTTCGCCAACGTGGAGAATCCTGTCCTCTATGAACGCTCCCAGTTCATGAAATATTTTTCCAACCGGGA
The DNA here is from genome assembly GCA_031268395.1 of Tannerella sp. GTDB lineage: Bacteria > Bacteroidota > Bacteroidia > Bacteroidales > Tannerellaceae > Tannerella. The sequence goes on from JAIRXI010000058.1 coordinate 2,983, forward strand.
CTGAGAGCCTGTTTATACTTCGCGCGGGGCAAAACGGGAAGAATCATTACATAAATGCTTTGCGGACAAAAAAAGTCAAGGTTCAAAACGGGATGTTTCGAACCTTGACTTGCTTTTATCCGGATGCCGGACGAGAAGATGATTTTACATCATGCCTCCCATGCCGCCACCCATGCCCGGAGCTACAGGTGCGGCAGGCGTATCTTCCTTTTTCTCGGCCACCACGCACTCGGTTGTCAGGAACATGCCGGCAATCGAAGCGGCGTTCTCCAGCGCTACGCGCGCCACCTTGGCCGGGTCGATAACGCCCGTCTTGCACAGGTTCTCGTACACGCCCGTATGGGCGTTGTAACCGAAGTCGCCTTTGCCTTCCTTGACTTTCTGTACGATGATGGCGCCTTCCTTGCCTGCGTTGTATACGATTTGACGAAGCGGTTCTTCGATGGCGCGCTTGACGATCTCGATACCGGTTGTTTCGTCTTCGTTATCTCCCTTCAGGTTTTCCAGGCACTCAATGGCGCGGACGTAAGCCACGCCGCCGCCGGGGACGGTGCCTTCTTCGATGGCCGCGCGGGTAGCGCTCAAGGCGTCGTTGACGCGGTCTTTCTTCTCTTTCATCTCGATCTCCGACGGGGCGCCGACATACAGTACGGCTACGCCGCCTGCCAGTTTGGCCAGGCGTTCCTGGAGCTTTTCCCTGTCATAGTCCGACGTAGTGCTTTCGATCTGCGTCTTGATCTGACCAATCCGCGCCTGGATATCTTCCTTATTTCCGGAGCCGTTGACGACCGTCGTATTGTCTTTGTTGACAATGATCTTTTCGGCCGAACCCAGCATATCCAGCGTGGTATCTTCCAGTTTCATGCCCTTCTCGTCGGTAACAACCGTGCCGCCCGTCAGGATGGCAATGTCTTCCAGCATCGCCTTGCGACGGTCGCCGAAGCCCGGAGCCTTGACGGCACAAATCTTCAGGCCGGCACGCAGACGGTTTACGACAAGAGTAGCCAGCGCTTCGCTGTCGATGTCTTCTGCGATGATCAGCAGCGGACGGCCCGTCTGTACGGCCTGTTCGAGGACGGGAAGCAGTTCCTTCAGTACGGAAATCTTTTTCTCGTAAATCAGCACATTCGGGTTTTCGAACTGGACTTCCATCTTCTCGGTGTCGGTCACGAAGTAGGCGGAGATGTAGCCGCGGTCGAACTGCATGCCTTCTACCACGTCGACGGTTGTGTCCGTACTCTTGGCTTCTTCTACGGTGATGACGCCTTCCTTTTTCACTTTCTGCATGGCTTCGGCAATCAGTTTCCCGATGTTTTCGTCGCCGTTGGCAGAGATTTTGGCCACGTTCTCAATCTTCTCCAGATCGTCGCCCACGGCTTCGGCCTGCGCGGCAAGGCTTTCTACTACCTTGGCGACTGCCTTGTCGATGCCTCGCTTCAGATCCATCGGATTGGCTCCGGCGGTCACGTTCTTCAGGCCTACGCCGATAATGGACTGTGCCAGTACGGTAGCCGTAGTGGTCCCGTCGCCGGCGTTGTCGTTTGTTTTCGAAGCTACTTCTTTTACCAGTTGGGCACCCATGTTTTCGTACGGGCATCCCAGTTCGATTTCCTTGGCCACCGTCACGCCGTCCTTGGTAATCTGCGGCGCGCCGAATTTCTTTTCCAGAATGACGTTACGCCCTTTCGGGCCCAATGTTACCTTGACAGCGTCTGCCAATTCGTCCACACCTTTTTTCAGCAGGTTGCGGGCGTCCATGTTGAATTTAATTTCCTTTGCCATATTGCTATGAGTTTAAATGTTTGTTTTGAATTAGATAATCGCTAAAATGTCGGACTGGCGCATGATCAGATACGTTTCGCTTTCCCATTCGATTTCGGTACCGGCATATTTGCCGTAGAGTACAGCGTCACCCTTCTTGACGACCATTTCTTCGTCTTTCGTGCCGTTTCCGACAGCCATCACTTCGCCTTTCAGCGGTTTCTCCTTTGCCGAGTCGGGAATAATAATTCCTCCAACTGTCTTTTCTTCTGCGAGAGCCGGCTTTACCAGCACCCGATCTGCTAACGGTTTAATTTTCATATTCCTGCAATTTAAATCATTAATAATTATACTTTTTAATACTGTTTTGTTTGTGTAATCGTTTTATGAAATTCCAATTACGGGTTATGCGAATTTCGTGCCAAAGGGATTGGGGCAGTTAAACCTGACAGAATTGTCTTGTCTGCCGAAAAGTCCTGCCGAAATGACCGACAAATTGGCGGAAGCAAGGAGCCTGAATGGAACACTTTTCTTTCTCCTTTTTTCTCATATAACTTTTTTGAATTTCAGTCGCATGGAGTTCGCCAGCAAAAACACGTTGGAGAGCGCCATGGACGCTGCAGCGACAGTCGGCGTCAGGAGACCGAAGGCAGCCACCGGGATCGCGATCGCGTTGTAGATGAAAGCCCAGAACAGATTTTCCCTGATCGTGACAAACGTGTGTTTTCCCAGCGCCAGCGCCAGCGGAAGGCGTTTCAGGCTGGCATCCAGGAGCAGCATGTCGGCCTGCTGCACGGCTATCCGGGAGGCATCGCTCAGGGAAATGCCGAGGTGAGCCGTAGCCAGCGCCGGCGCGTCGTTGATGCCGTCGCCCACCATCGCTGTCGGCGCCGTGCGCATCATTTCCTTCAGGGTGGCCTGTTTCCGTTCGGGCGTCTGTCCGGCGAAAACGGTTTCGATGCCCACTTCCCGGGCCACCGTCCGGCAGGGGCCTTCCCGGTCGCCGCTGAGGATCGCCGGGCGAATGCCCAGCCGCTTCAGCTGCTCAACAACTTCCCGCGCTTCCAACCGTACTTTCTCCTGCAGGTCTATCCAGCCGATCACCTCCCCGTTGCGGGCCACGTACAGGGAATGTCCCGGCGGGAAGGGAGGAGCGTCCTTCAGCGCGTCTGCCGCGCCGATGAAGACCGCGTCGCCGCCCGCCGTAAAGCCGGTAACGCCCTTCCCCCGCAGCTCCGTCACGCCGGCCATCTCGACGGGTGCGGCCCCTTCCCAACTCGTCGCGATGCAGCGGGCGACGGGATGGGAGGAGTGTTTTTCCAAGGCGAGGGCGAGGGATTTCAGTTCGTCTTCCCTGTTTTCGAGGGAGGCAAAAGCGGCGACGGTCGGCTCGCCGGTGGTCAGCGTACCCGTTTTGTCGAACGCGATCTGCCGGATCCGGGTACACGCTTCCAGCGGCCGCATACCCCTGATAAGAATCCCGTTCCCGGCCGCCCGGCCCATCCCGACCATCAGCGCCAGCGGCGTGGCCAGCCCCATCGCGCAGGGGCAGGCGATGACGGTCACCGAAACGGCATACATCAGCGCGTCGACGAACGGGACGCCCGCCAGCAGGCGCCAGGCGCAGAAGGTGGCCAGGGCTGCCAGCAGGACGGCCGGCACGAAGACGGCGCTGACGCGGTCGGCCAGCTGCTGCATGCCCGTCTTTTCGTTCTGCGCCCGCCTTACCAGTTCGACGATATGCGCCAGCGCCGTGTCCCTGCCCACGGCAGTCACCCGCATTTTCACCGCGCCCGATTCGAGGTGGGCGCCGCCCGTCAGCGTGTCGCCCCTGCGCCTGTATACCGGCTCGCTCTCGCCCGTCAGCATGGCCTCGTTCACGGTCGCTTCGCCCCAGGTGATGCAGCCGTCTGCCGGAACCTGGTCGCCGGCATTGATCAGCACGCGGTCGCCAACCTGCAGCAGACTGTTGTCGATGGCGACAATCTTCTCCGCCCTCCGGTTGAACAGGATTTTCCAGGCCGTCGTCTTCTGCAGCCTGACCAGGTCGGCGATGGACGAAGAGGTTTTTTTTACCACCCGCTCTTCGATGTAGCGGCCTGCCAGGACCAGGGTAATGATGGAGGCCGACGACTCGAAAAACAGATACCGGTGCGCATGTCCGGCATGAAGGGTCATGCCCGCCAGGCTGTAGGCCCACGCGGCCGTTGCGCCCAGCAGGATCAGCACGTTCATGTCCGGCATCCGGTGGAGGAGCGAACGGAGAGCCGGACGGCCAAACGTGACCAGTCCTGCAAGGTAGACGGGGAGCGAAAGGAGGAACTGCAGGCGCGGATCTGCCAGGGCGGAATCCGGCCAGGCCATGTGCAGCAGGAGGGGGAGGGTGAAGCAGGCGCAGAAGAGGAGGCGGAACAGGGTGGTTTTACAGAAGGCAACCGGTGCGGCCGGCAAATCCGCCGGCGCGACGGTGTAACCCAGTTTGCCGATCTCTTCGACGAGCCGCGGCAGTTTTTTCTCCGTTTTTTCGTCGACCCGGAACGTCGTGTCGCCCGTCGCAAAATTGACCGACACGTCTTCCGCGCCGCCCTTCTCAAGCGTTTTCTTTACATGGGAGGCGCACGTCGCGCAAGTCATCCCATATATCCTGATCGATAGCGTCTTCATAATGGGAAAAACGGCGTTTCTTTCTTTCCCGTGAACCGGCTCATACGCCTGAGCGCTTTTTGACTGAAAATGTGCTGCATCGGATTGTTTTTTTTCTGGGGAACAAAAGTATTTATTTTCCGGAATAAGAAAAAAGACGGACGGGTTAAAAAAACGTATCGCGCCGTGCAGCGTCATTGCGAACACAGGGAAACAATCGCCAATACATGCAGAGATTGCTTCGTTCCTTACAATGACGGCCCACGACATTTTGAAATACACCCGGTTTGCCCGTCAGGGCATTCATATCCATAGAAAAAGCGATCAAACCGGCGGTTGAACTCCGTACGGAGTTCCATCCTATGGTTTTACCCGTGATCCATTATTTCGC
>JAIRXI010000069.1 GCA_031268395.1 Tannerella sp.
AAAATAGGGATTGATTTTACACCTTTTGACGGATTAAAAATTCAGGCAATAGTGGCTCCTGTATTCAATGGGACGAAACAGAAAAACTGGAGGAAATCAATCCCCTGGTATTTATCGGACGATCCCACCGTTCAGGGTGGATACATTCAGCAACCTACTACACTGTCGGAAACGCGGAATGATAATCATCGTATCACCTCTCAATTTTTGATACACTATGACAAAACCTTCGGCGACCATGCACTTAACTTGATGGCCGGTTATGAAGACCGTTACGAATTTAACGAAGAGTTGGGCGCTTCGCGCAATAATTATGAATTAGATACTTATCCATACCTGAATATAGGTCCGCTCGAACTGAGAGACAACAGCGGTGCGGCCTACGAATATGCGCGACAATCGTTCTTCGGGCGAATCATGTATGGATATCGAAATAAATATCTGTTACAGGCGAATGTCCGTTACGATGCATCATCAAGATTTGCAAAAGATTACCGATGGGGCGTTTTCCCTTCTGTGTCTGCCGGATGGGTAATTTCTCAGGAAGATTTCATGAAAGATGTATCGGCTCTTTCGTTCCTGAAACTTCGCATTTCTTATGGTACGCTTGGCAACGAACGCATAGGCAACTATCCTTACCAGGCGACTATGGCTTTTGAAAATGCATTATTCTTTCAGGGTGGTAATGTCGTATCCCAGCAGGGAGCAGCTCAACCGCGCTATGCAATCAAGGATATCACATGGGAAACGACAGAAAGTTACGATGTCGGTATAGATGCTTATTTCCTTGACAGCCGGCTGCGTTTTTCGGGCGATTTTTATAAAAAGAATACGAAAGACATGTTGCTTGCTCTCCAAATACCAACCTACATGGGATTTGATAATCCTGACCAGAATACCGGAAAAATGCACACGACAGGATGGGAAATTAACTTGGGATGGAGTGACAGAATCGGAGAGATTGGTTACAGCATTGATTTTAACCTCTCGGATTTCAAATCGGTAATGGACGATCTGGGTGGCACCGAATTTCTGGGTGACCAAATCAAAATTAAAGGAAGCGAATTTAATGAATGGTACGGGTATCGGACTAACGGCCTTTTCCAGACAGCGGAGGATTTGTCCGACGCTGCATTGATCAGTGGGAGTACCAAACCCGGCGATGTACGGTACATAGATGTATCCGGGGCCGACGGTTCCCCCGACGGACGTATTTCACCCGAATACGACCGCGTATTATTGGGCGGTTCACTCCCGAGATATACATACGGAAGTAATATTCGATTGAACTATAAAGATTTTGATTTGGGGATTACTATTCAAGGCGTTGGAAAACAGAATGTACGGATGGAAAGCGACTGGGTTCAGCCTCTGCTTCAAAACTGGCTGAATATAACCACCTTGCTCGATAGGGATTATTACAGTCAATACAATACCGCCGAACAGAATCTTGCGGTAAAATATCCGCGCCTCACTTATTCCAATCCCGGTAATAATTATACGATGTCGGATATCTGGATGTTCAACGGACGTTATTTGCGACTGAAAAATATCAATTTGGGATACAATATTCCCAAGCAGCTGACGCACAAGGCAAAAATCCAGGGTATAAGGTTGTATACCAGCATTTCGGATTTATTTTGCCTGAATAAATACCCGAAAGGATATGATCCGGAAAGCGATATAAACAGCTATCCTATCACGGCTACCGTCATTTTTGGAGCGGCGATTAAATTTTAAACTTAAAAAGATAAGAAAATGAAATATATATTTTTTGTCATTGCAGTATTTTTTCTGTTCTCGTGCCATGATATGGATTTGAATCCTCTGGCAGAAGGGTCTACCGAGACCTGGTTTTCGACCGAGACAGAGCTGGTTATGTCCATCAATGATTTGTACCGTGACCCTTTCTGGCCATTGACTCAGGGGAATGGAGACGGAGGCGATGATGCCTGGACGGACGACTGGATGTATCGTGAGGCATTGACTCCTGTTACCGGCGCTACGATTACCAGTGAATGGGGAAAAGCCAATACTACTTACTGGTTAAATTCGTACAAAGCCATTACACGGTGTAATACTTTATTGAACAATTTAAGTCGTTCGGCAGATAAAATCCCCGGACAGATGCTTGTGCGTTATGAAGCGGAAGTACGTTTTATCAGGGCTTGCCAGTATGCGAAGTTGATATTTTATTTCGGCGACGTGGTTTTTTATATGGAACCGCTGATGGACATCAGCGAAGCCTTCGCCAAGGGAAGAACAAGCAAGGCCTCCGTTTTACCCGAAGTATACAAAGATTTTGATTTTGCTGCAGAAAACCTGCCTGCCACGTATGGTAATTCTGCCCTTCAGCGAGCAACCAGGGGCGCTGCTTATGCCATGAAAGCCCGTACTGCCTTGTGCGAAGGAGATTATGCCACGGCTAAAACAGCAGCAAAAGCCTGTATGGATTTGAATGTTTACAAATTACATCCCGACTTTTCGTCTTTGTTCCTGACAGGCACTAAACAATCGGATGAATTTGTGTTTGTATTGCCTCGTTCCGTTGAATTTAAACTTACTGTTGCTATTCAGGATGTTGTTCCAAGAAATGCCGGAGGATGGGGGGCATGGAGTCCTACCTGGGAATTGTTCTGTTCGTTCCTGTGCACGGATGGGCTTTCCATAGATGAATCTCCATTGTATGACCCGCAAAATCCGTTCAGGAATCGCGACCCGCGTTGTACGGCAACTATTATTGAGTTTGAAACACCGCACCTGGGTTTTATGTACCAGCCTCATCCCGATTCTCTACAGGTAATGAACTTCAGTACCGGCAGAAAACAGACAAATAACGATACCCGCGGCAATGCGCAGTTCGCATCGTTCAACGGTTTGCTGTGGAAAAAAGGCGTGGATAACACCTGGCTGCAAAACGGATGGCAGGTTGATCCTGCCAAGTTGATTGTACGATATGCAGACGTATTACTGATGTATGCCGAAGCTAAAATAGAATCGGACGATATCGACCAGTACGTGTTGGACGCTATCAATCAGGTACGTGCCCGTGCTTACGGTGTGTCTTATACGCAAACCGACAAATATCCGGCCGTGACTACTGTCGACCGGACACAACTGCGTCGCATACTGCGCATGGAACGCCGCATGGAGTTTGCTTTCGAGGGGCGACGGTATACGGACATTATTCGCTGGAAACTGGCGGAAAAAGTGCTGAACCTGCCTAATTACGGCATGCTGGATCCTGCGGAACTTCGCGAGAAAATTGTCGGTAAAGGCCTCTGGTTTTTTCCGGAAACGCCACCCGTTGATGAGGATGGCGTAGCCGATTTTTCAATCATGTATAACAAGGGGTTGATAAAAATGATTACCCAGCGTTCATTTGATGCGACCAGGCAGTACCTGTGGCCTATTCCGGCCAAAGATATACTGATCAACGGAAACCTGACACAAAACCCCAATTATTAACCCGATAAACGCCTCTCCCTGCTCCTTGAAATAAGCAGGGAGAGAGGTTTATTTATTTCAAATGAAAATCAAAATGAAAGTATATATACCTTTATTGTTTCTATTTATGTCCATTTCCTGTTTCTCGCAGGAGAGGGTGCAGGCTGGCGGCGTTTTTCCCCATTTGGCGATGGTAGCCGATCATTCGCCGCGTACCGAAGCCGGCACAGGGGCATTGTTCCCATGGGCGAACAGGCTATGGGTCATTACTTATGTGGCGCATCTGGACCGTTCGGGTTCCGGGACGGGCCTGTATGAAATCAATGAGAAGATGGAACTGCTAAAAAGGCCGGAGAGTGTGGTCGGGACGTACGCCAACAGACTACTGCACAGCGAAACCAGTCAGTTGATTATCGGGCCGCATATTATCGACATCAATGGCAATGTCCGCACTGTCGACGGCGTGAAAAAACACCGCCTGGCCGCCACGCTGACACATCTTACCGAACCTGCCGATAAAGTATATTTTTTGGCTATGGAAGGAGAATTTTTTGAAGTAAACGTGCATACGCTTGAGACGAAACTTCTTTTTAATCTGATGGACGAATTGAAAGAGCCTCCAGGTTCGAAGCCGCATTTCAAGTCGGGATTTACCCGCCACGGGAAAGTGGTCGTTTGCAATAACAGCTATACAACGCAGGATTACAACCGCGAATGGAATGCCGGCCGGCTGGCCGAATGGGACGGGAAAACATGGACGGTTCTTGAAGAAAAACCGTTTACCGAAGTGTGGAGCGCATCGGCTTTTGGTGCGCCGATTCTCGCTACCGGATGGGATAACGCCTCGGCTATTTTAAAAGTATACGTACCCCGCAGTAAGGAATGGCTCACATATCGCCTGCCCAAGTCGAGCAGGAGTTATGACGAAACAAGCAATTCCGAGTGGCTGCGAATCCGTGAAGTAGAAACGGAACGCGCCCTGATGGACTGTCACGGTTTGTTTTATGAAATCGGATTCCATCTATATGCCAATCAGTTATGGGCGATCAAACCGGTTTGTTCGCATTTGAGAGTAATACCTGATTTTTGTTCATGGCGGGGCATGCTGGTGTTCGGTGGCAATCAGGGTACTCCGATGAAATTCGGCGCGGCTGATGCCAATCCGTTAGCAGGACAACCGCAAGCCGGATTATGGTTCGGGAAAACAGACGATCTTTGGAACTGGGGAAAGCCCGGTGGCGAAGGCGGAGTATGGTATGACGATCCGGTGGTCGCCGGACAGCCGTCTGACCCCTATCTGATGTACGGATTCGATAAAAAATCTCTCCACCTGTGGCATAACAGCGCTTCCGAGGTCGGGTTTGATATCGAAGTGGATGTGACGGGCAACGGAACGTTCAAAAACTATGCGCGTAAAACCGTAAAGCCCGGCGAATATCTGCATTACGAGTTCCCTGACGGATTCAGCGCCCGGTGGATCAGGCTTACTTCCAACCGGAACTGCGTGGCGACCGCATGGTTTGTTTATAACTGATAACTGTTTGAACGAATATCCGCAGGAAAAACGCTGTCGCTATGATGCGGAAAGTTATCATTTGCTTAATAATTCATCTATTTGTACTCAATTCTTCAACAGGATAATAATAAAATTAATCATATTCATATGAAAACTGTCAACCAACTAATTATACTGTCATGCCTGACATGCCTTTTCGCCTGTAACCGGACGCCGGATGCAGGGAACAGCATCAGCGGCATTTATCCGCACCTGGCGCATTACAACGATGAGGGGGAATGTGGCCACGGCGCCGTTGTGCCCTGGGGCGGATATCTCTGGACGATCACCTACGGGCCTCATCTCCCGTTCGGCTCGTCGGATAAACTTTACCGTATCTCTCCGGATATGGAACAGGAAACAATGCAGGAAAGCATCGGCGGCACGCCTGCCAACCGCATGATACATACCGAAAGCGGCCAGCTTTTTATCGGCCCTTATGCCATTGACGGACAGGGGCGCATCAAGGCGATTCCCTATACGGTGATGCCGGGACGACACACCGGAAACGCACGTCATCTGACCGATCCGGCCGGCAGGATTTATTATGGCACCATGGAAGAAGGCTTCTATGAAGTCGATGTAAATACGCTGGATGTACATCAACTGTATGTCGACGGGAACGTTGTACGAAGGGAGGGGAGTATGGACCAATTCAGTCCCCTGTTGCCGGGCGTGCATGGCAAGGGTCTGTATTCCGGGCAAGGCGTCATGGTCTATAGCAATAACGGCGAAGACACGCAGGAAGCCCTCCGGCGGTTTGACGTCGAGTCGGGTTCCCTCTCGGAATGGAACGGTACGGAATGGAAGCTGATACGCCGCAACCAGTTCGTCGAAGTTACCGGTCCGGGCGGCATCTGCGGTAATCCCAAGCCGGAAACAGACCCGATATGGGCTACCGGATGGGACCACAAGTCCGTCATTCTTGGCGTTCGCGAAGCCGGCGAAGGATGGCATTTCTATCGCCTGCCTAAAGCCAGTCACAGTTACGACGGGGCGCATGGATGGAATACCGAATGGCCGCGTATCCGAAACATCGGCACGGATGACCGTCCGGACTACCTGATGACGATGCACGGACTTTTCTGGCGTTTCCCCGCTTCGTTTTCTTCCGGTAACTCGGCCGGGATTCGCCCCCGTTCCGCGTACCTGAAAGTTATCGGCGACTTTGCACGCTGGAATGACCGGCTTGTATTCGGATGCGACGACTCCGCGCAGAAAGAATTTCTCAACAAACGTAAAGCCAAAGGCGGCATCGAAGGACCTGGACAGTCGAACTCCAATCTTTGGTTTACATCCCTCTCCAGACCGGATGAGCTGGGGCCGGCGACGGCGGCGGGCGCCGTATGGGAAAATGAAAGCGTCGACGCCGGCAGGGTTTCCGAGCCTTTCCTCTTCAGTGGATGGGAGATTCGCAGTTGCTGGATAGAAAACAGAGGTGCTCAGCCCGTCACATTCACTTTCGAGACAGATGTCGATGGCAACGACCGGTGGAACGAACTGACATCCGTCACCCTGCCGGCCGGCCATGCCATACAGATGCCGTTCTCCGGCGAAAAAGGCGAGTGGATCCGTGTAAGGACGGACCGGAACACGGTTGCCACAGTCAGTTTCAACTATGCGACGCCCGACCGGCGTCCGACCGTGCCCGGCGGAATATTCGACGGTCTGACGCCCGTCGAAAGCAATCATACCCTCGGCGGACTGCTGTACGGTCTGGGAGATAACCGCCGTGCACTGGGTTTGCTGGCTAACAGCACGGAGGGCGACGGGACGGTCGAAACGGGCTATTACGAAATGGCCGACAGACTGACACTGAAACGGGTCGACGATGCCGAAACAGCCGGCTTCATCCGCTCAAACTTTGCCATTCCGCAGCAAACCGTCCATATCGATGAATCTTCCGTATTGATTGTCGATGATTCGGGTCGCCGGTGGCGCCTCCCGCTCGGCCATGAAACGTTCGCGTCGCTGACCGGCCGGGGCGTTCTGCGAATCTGCCGGGAAATTGCCACCGAACGCGACCTGTTCAACTGCATGGGCACTTTCTACGAACTTCCAGCCGAAAACGCGGACGGATACGCTAAAATACGCCCCGTCGCTTCACACAACTACCGCATCAACGACTATGCTTCGTATCGCGGTATGTTAGTCCTCACCGGAGTCTCCCCGGACGACACGCGGAATAATCCACACATCATCGTTTCCGACGACCGCAAGGCGGCCGTATGGGTCGGCGCCATCGACGACCTGTGGCAATTGGGCAAACCTGTCGGACACGGCGGACCCTGGAAAAATACTCGCGTGAGCGCTGATGAAAAGTCGGACCCCTACCTGATTGCTTTTTACGACAAAAAAACGCTCTTTCTGTCGCATCAGGCAACCGAAGACGTCACATTCACCATCGAAGCCGATCCGACGGGCAACGGCGACTGGATGAACTACGCCGTCTGTACCGTCAAACCGGGCGAAACTTGGGAGTATGCCTTCCCTGAAACCTTTCAGGCCCGATGGATACGATTCACGTCCGGCGCCGATGCCACGGTCACAACCCGGCTGGAGTACGAATAATGTCGCGCTCCAGCTGAAAATCGGAAATAACCCGGTGAATTTGTTCCGTGTTATCAGTCCCGTACCCCGACAGTATACGGGAAGTCGTATCGTTTGGCTGAAAAACACAGTCTTTGTAATAGAATGTAAGGCGTTGTGTCGCCCAGACCCTGAACTTCGTCGCCACCTGCGATTTAACGCGATAACCGACGGTGATAATCATGTCCAGATTGTAATTCGGAATATTACGCCAAACTGAACGGCTTCCTTCCGTCTGAACCTGTAAGAAATTCTTACAGGTTCGCTCTTCCGGCAATTCAGCCTCTTAATAAATATTCCGAATGTGCTGTACTACATTTTCACGTGTCGTATCAAACAGCATCGCAATCTGCGTCTGCGAAAGCCAAACATCTTTGCCGTCAAAGCGGACATTGACATTGGTTACGCCATTATCATCCTGATATAGGACGAATTGGTTGGAGGTGGGTTGCATTTTATCGTTGGACATGATTGTTTATTTGATTCACAACCGGTCGGGGTATCCTTCATTCTGGGTAATATTGGGGTTTATGTCAATTTCTTTCTGGGGAATGGGCAGGTATCTTTGATAGGGAGCTATGTTCAATCTTTTTTCGGCTTCGTCGAATCTTTTCAGCGCTTCAAAATAGACTCCCTCCTTTCCCAAATCAAGTTTATATTCCTCCAATATTATTTCCGTAATCCTGTCGGCGGGGATGTTGCGTTCCAATACGGGGCGGTTGTTCCTGCCGCGCAAAAGATTCAGGAACGCTGCCGCTTTCTGGCTGTCATTCATCCTCAGACTGTTTTCCGAAGCTAACAGCAGAACTTCCGCGTACCTGCATAACGGCATATATGTACCTTTCCTTATGATATCAACCAGGCCCTGATTCCGGCCATCTTCGTAATCGTAAGGATATATTTGCCCGGTTATCAGTTCCGCATTGTTTTTATTCCCGTAAATATCCTGATAATCGCCGGATAAACCATGCCTGCCGCCGTCGACAATTTTCATCAGGCAGTCGAAAGATTTCGAATAATCGTGCCGGAGGGCATATATTTTAGACAGCAATAGCCGGACAAACGATTTGGAAAAGCTAATTCTTTCATCCGTTTCCGCTTCCGGCAGGTAAGATTCCGCGACAAGCAGTTCATCAAGCAGTAAGAGATATATCTGTTCCCGGGGCATCCTGCTGATGAAAACCATTTGATCCGGATTGTCATAGCCCTTTTCATTCACAAATGGAATGTCGCCCCAACAGTTCGTCATGACAAGATAAAGATATGCCCGCGCGGCAATTGCCGTATACAGATAATCATTATAATCCGCCTTATTCTGTTCCATGACGCCCTTAATGATGCTATTGCATCCGCGCATTGTCCGGTAGGCGTTAATCCAAAGGTCATTAATCGTATTATTCGAAGGCGTCACACGATGTTCGTATACATCTTTATATCTGTACAAACTGTTGTCATATTCCACAGTATTGGAATATAGCGATTCAATCAGATAATACTCCCTGACAAAATCGGACACATTCCGCAACGTGACATTTAACACGGCTACAACTCGCTCTTCCCTGTCAAAAAGACTCTCCGACGGTATTATCCGGTCATCCGTCCAGCCTTTCGAATACAATATTGAATTGTCGCAAGTTACAGCACCCGCATTTTCCATGTAATAAATATAGCCTTTCGTATTTTCGGGAAGAGATTCGAACAGAACATTCAGTACGGATGCGGAAAGGTCGTTGTTACGACAATCTATTAACGCAAGAGATTCCGCATTTTTTATTTCCAAAACGGTTAATTGCTGATTCGGACAGTCTATTTCCTCCAATTCCCTGAAATCTCCAAAATGCAGTTCCGTGAAAACGCCTTTCGCCGGGAAGCTAATGGATTTCAGTCTTTCCGTATATATTTTTATGTCATGAAGATTCCGTTCCCTGTATACATGAACAAATTCCTTCATCCCGCCTCCGGGAACAATCTCGTCCACGCTGCCGTCTCCCCAGTCAATCGACGCTTTTTGAGTCAGAGCCAAAAAGGAAACGGTATTGGATTCGTCGTCGGGATAAGCCTTGACATCTATCCTTTCGGAGTATGCAAACTCTTCGACTTCATCCTCTGCCGCGTCGTTACCGCAAGAGAATAAAAAAACCGGCAACAGCCATTTAAATAAAACGTTCGGTTTCATACGATATTCTCTGTCGGCTTATTGATGATACCATTTGTATATTTTTGCGATGCCTTCTTCTATTTCTGTCCGGTGACGCCAGCCGAGTGAGTGGAGTTTGGAGACGTCGGTCAGTTTGCGCATCGTACCGTCGGGCTTTGTGGCGTCAAAGGATATGGAGCCTTTGTAATCGGTCGTTTGGGCTATCAGGCGGGACAGGTCTTTTATGGAGATGTCTTTTCCCGTGCCGATGTTGATGTGGCAGTTGCGCACTTCCCCGGTTTTGCCTTTCAGATCGCTGAAATTTACGTTTTCCATGATGTAGACGCAGGCGTCGGCCATTTCTTCGCTCCACAGAAATTCGCGCAACGGACGTCCCGTGCCCCAGAGCGTTACGCCGGACGGTGTGATGCCGTATTTCGACAGGAGCGAACGTATTTCGTCCGCGCCGGCATCGCCGCCGACGCCCTCGACCGGACGTTTCCGCATGTCGGCGCGGACGGACGCCCAGTCGTCTTCGCGCAGGCATTTTGCGAGGTGTATCTTCCGCAGCATTGCGGGCAGCACGTGACTTCGTTCCAGGTCGAAGTTGTCGTTCGGGCCATAAAGGTTCGTCGGCATCACGGCGATGTAGTTTGTTCCGTACTGCAGGTTGAAACTCTCGCACATCCTCAGCCCGGCTATCTTCGCCAGGGCATACGGTTCGTTCGTGTATTCGAGCGTTCCGGTCAGCAGCGCGTCTTCCCGTATCGGCTGCCGCGCCTCGCGGGGATAGATGCAGGTGCTGCCGAGGAACAGCAGTTTCTTTACGGCATGGCGGAAACTTTCGCCGATGACGTTCTGCTGTATCTGAAGATTTTGGTATATGAAATCGGCCCGGCAGGCATTGTTGGCCATGATACCCCCCACGCGGGCGGCGGCAAGGAAAACGTAATCCGGCCGGTATTCCTCGAAAAAGCGGCCTGTGGCAGCGCCGTCGAGCAGGTCCAGTTCCTCATGCGTCCGGCCGGCGAGGTTTGCATATCCCCGCTGCCGCAGACTGTTCCATATCGCGGAGCCTACCAGGCCGCGGTGGCCCGCCACATATATTCTGGCATCTTTCGTCATACTATATTTCCTCCTTTGAACGGGCATACAACTTGCGGGCGAAGCGCATGTCGTGTCCGACCATTATCCGGACAAGCTGTTCCAGCGAAGTCCTGTCCGGGTTCCATCCGAGCAGCGTCCGCGCTTTCGTCGGGTCGCCAAGCAGCTGTTCCACTTCCGCGGGGCGGAAATATTTCGGGTCGACCTCCACTATAACCCTGCCCGTCGCCACATCGACGCCTCTCTCGCCGGCGCCGCAGCCTTCCCAGCGCAACGTCATTCCCGCCTCGCGGAAAGCGAGCGTGCAAAACTCGCGCACGGTATGCATCCGGCCCGTCGCAATGACGAAATCCTCCGGCGTGCCGTGCTGAAGCATCAGCCACATACATTCCACATAATCGCGGGCATACCCCCAGTCGCGCCGCGCGTCGAGATTGCCGATATAAAGCTTGTCCTGGAAACCCTGCACGATACGCGCCGCGGCCAGGGTGATCTTCCGGGTCACGAACGTCTCCCCCCGCCTTTCGCTCTCGTGGTTGAACAGGATGCCGTTCACCGCAAACATGCCGTAGCTCTCGCGGTAATTTTTCGTGATCCAGAATCCGTACTGTTTTGCCACGCCGTATGGCGAACGGGGATAGAACGGCGTCGTCTCCCTTTGCGGCACTTCCTGCACCAGCCCGAACAGTTCGGACGTGGAAGCCTGGTATATCCGGGTCGTTTTTTCCAGTCCGAGGATACGTACCGCCTCGAGCAGGCGCAGCGTCCCGACCGCATCCGCCTCGGCCGTGTATTCGGGCACGTCGAAGCTGACTTTAACATGACTCTGGGCGGCAAGGTTATAAATCTCGTCCGGCCGGATCGTCTGGATAATACGAATAAGGGAACTGCTGTCGGTCATGTCGCCGTAATGCAGGTTGATGGTACGCTGATTTTTCATGTCGCGCACCCACTCGTCAAAATAAAGGTGGTCGATTCGCCCCGTGTTGAACGACGACGAACGCCGCAAAATGCCGTGCACGTCATACCCCTTTTCAATCAGGAACTCTGCCAGAAAAGACCCGTCCTGTCCGGTAATACCGGTTATCAATGCTGTTTTTTTCATTCGCGTGTTAATTTATGAGACGACAAAAGTACAATTTTTAGTCGTAAAATCAGCTTTGTCTGTCCCTGTGTCGCAAGTTTTTCCCCGAATTTCCGTTTTTCATGCAACCAAAGACATTCGTTTTTACGTCTAAAGGATAAAATGTATCATTATATAATTAAAACTTATGCTTACGAACGGAATTATTTTTATCATCGGAATAATAGCTATTCCATTTATCTTCGTAGTGATTGTCACACTGATTAAGAGCCTTGACAACCGGAAAAAAATGCGGATGAAGGCGGATTTGTATCTGAAAGCGCTGGAAAAGGGCGTTGAGCTGCCGGAGGATGTGCTTGAAATGCCCAAAAAGAAACACGTTTCATTGAAAACGGGCATTCTCCTGACATCCGCGGGATTGGGAATTATTTTGTTTATGTTTCTGGTCGCGCCGGAGGGCATGGAGATTAAAACCGCGGCGACGGGCCTCGTCCCGCTTTTTCTGGGATTGGGTTTTTTAGTCGTTTATTTTGTATTCAAGAAACAGGGGATTCCTGATGAAGAAGACTGATTCCGTACACGTGCTGCGCGCTGCAGTACTGGGCGACCGGGAGGCTTTCGGCAAACTGGTCGTGCAATACCAGTCACGTATACGGCGGCTCTTCCTCCACCTGACCGGCGGAGACGGGGAATTAAGCAGGGACCTTGCCCAGGACACATTCATAAAGGCATGGATGCGGATAGGTTCGTTTCGCGCGGCTGCCGGATTTTCCACATGGCTGTACAGAATCGCATACAACACGTTTCACGACCACAACCGCGTGAACAGACTCCCGTTTGTCGCAATGGATTCAGTGGATTCGGAGAACGTCGCCGGCCCTGCCGCGCCGGATGACCGCATGATGGATTTTCACCGGGCGCTGGCCGTCCTCAGCGACAGCGAACGTACCGTCATACTGTTGTTTTATATCGAAGACAAAACGGTTGGCGACATATCGAAAATAACGGACATGCCGCCGGGCACGATAAAATCCCACCTGTCCCGCGGGAAGAAAAAGCTGTCTTCCCGCTTGAGAGATTCGGGTTATGAATCATAAATATCAAAACAGAAACAGGATGTTAAACGATAAAGAACTGGAACATTTTTTTAAAACGGGAAAGACGGAAATACCGGATAACGGCTTCTCAAAGAAAGTCATCAAGCGTCTGCCGGAAAAGACCGGCATATTCCCGCAGATTATAATCGCATGCTTTGCAGTGGCGGGCGCTGTTGCCGCCGTTGCCATACAGGGTCTCCCGTTTTTCACGGAAAGCCTGGAACAGATGATAATGACGGTAAGCCAGGCGGAGACGTCTCCCTTTTCCGCCTTAATACCGTATTCGGCAAGCCTGCTGATACTGGGGTCTGTCGGTTATGCGTTCTACCGGTCCTGTAAAATCTGAGCGATTCCCGCCCGGGGGCTGTCTCGAAAGTTACATTCCGTCGTCATTGCGAGCGTAGCTACGCTCGCAAATGACGGGACGGGAAATGACGGACAGGGCGGCATATCCGCTTGAAAATCTCCCGTCTACCCCGTCATTGCGAGGAACGAAGCAATCCAGGTACAGGCGGCTGACAACCGTCCGGGCTACACTGCCTGCGCCTGGATTGCTTCGCTACGCTCGCAATGACGGGGCGGGGGGACGCCGCCCGCTGGTGGCTGGAGGGACCTCGCTGGCGCGGGCTTGTAGCCCGTGTCATTTTACCGGGTACCGGTCGGCACGGACTGCAAGGCCGCGCCAGCGGCAACAAGCCGCAAAAGCAACATCTGCTTCGTCATTGTAAGGAACGAAGCAATCCAGTGTTT
>JAIRXI010000110.1 GCA_031268395.1 Tannerella sp.
CTCAACCCGGACATCATCTCCATAGTATTGCTGCTCCATTCCTCAAACGACTTGGTTCTTTCCGCAAACAGTTCCCGTTCATTTTCCAGTAACTGCTGATTAATTTCCGCCTGCTTCAGAGTGTTACCCTCGTACAGCTTCAGTTCCGCCTCAAGCGCGGACTTCACAATATCATAACGCTGCTTGGCCGTCAAGCCCGCCTGCATCAGTTCCATATTAAGACCCAGCTGAATTTGCTGTGACTGCAGTGCGCGCAGGTTGGCCTCATCCTCGTATATCTCCCGGTCGTAATCCTGCTGGGCAATCTTCCCCCCGTCCAGCAATTTTTGCAATCCGGCTCTTTTTGACTGCAGGGTCTCTTTCGCGCTCGTTATCGGTGAATTTAGCCAGCTCGTCATCGTATGCCCTGTCCGTCCGGGCTTCCATGTCGGAAAGTATCTTCGAGAGGCCGCTCATCCTCACTTCCTCCCTTTCTTTCGCCGCCTGCCTCTCAATATCCATTTCAAATGACGTCTTATCAAGTATGAACTTTTGCCACTTCTCAAGCTCCTTATCGTAATCTTCGCCGGATTGGCCGGCAATACGCTCGGGCTTGGGTACGGCCGCCAGACGCTGAAACTCTTCGGCGACCTTTTTATATTTTTCATCGATGGCTTTGATTTGCGCATCAATGGACTGGTCGAACATGGAAGCGATTGTCTGCCTTTGCTGCCCGTAGTAATCCTGCATCCCCTTCAACTGGCTTTGCTGAAACGTGTCGAACTGGGCGTTCAGGATAGCATATTGAGCGTCGTACTCGGCTCTGGTGATTTGGCCGAACTTCTTTTGCATCTCCAGCCTTCTCTTTTCGTACTCCTGACTTTGAATAAATTTCTTTTCCTCCCATTTTTGACGTACAAGGAAATCCTGCGACATCCCGGTTTCGGTGAGTTTGTTCTGTTCGTCCCGGAGTTTCTTTTGCGTTTCAAGCGATTTTTGGGCATTGTCCCGGTATCTCTTTTGCTGTTCGCCGGCTGCCTGCTGTTCCGCCTCGGCGGATTTCAGGGCGGCGTCTATCTGCGCCTGCGCTTCGTCAATTTGCGCCTGTTTGAGCGTATCAAGCGAACGAATCAGGTCGTCCACTACTTTCTTTTGCTCCCTGTATTTTTCCGACTGTTCGCCCTTCTTTTTCAAATAACCGGCCAATACCTTTTGAGCCGACTCCAACGACCTTTCCATCGCCCGCTGTTCCTCCTGCTGTTGCTTTACCCGTTCCCGCGAGGCTTTGACGGAGATGTCGCGCAGCTCCTGCTCGGCCGCGGCTCTGGCTTTAGCTATCCGCTCGGCCGACGCCCCGTTCTTTTCCATTTCAAGGATTTCCTCCCGGAGGCGGTTGTTCCGTTCGTTAACGGCATTTTTTTCAGCATCGTTAACCTGTGCGACGGCCGCCGCCGTCTTGCGCTGCTGCGCCTCGTATGCCTCGCTCGCTTTGGCCGATTCCTTTTCCGCCCTGGCCGAACTGTCGAAAACCTTGATTAAGGCCGTTACCCCGGCTATCAACGCCACAACCGCCATCGCAATCAGTATAACCGGATTGGCGGCAAGGGCGGCGTTCCATAGCCACTGGGCGGCGGCTACCGCCTTGGTGACAATAGACCCGGACATTTTGACTTTGTTCAGGGCTGCCTCCGCCGCCGCCTGACGGAGCGTCTGGTTAATGCCGATTTTCTGAAGCAGCTGCTCGGCCAGCCTGTACGCAATCGTTTGCTTCTGTATGGAATTTTGCACGGTAGTCAGAACCGTTAGCGCGGTTAGCGCTACCTGCATGTTTTTCATCACCTCCAGATATTCGTCCGAAGCGTCCGTGTTAGCCGCAATCATAGCCTGCAGCCCGGTAAAAGCGCTTGCCGCGACGCTTACTATCTGCGTCGAGGCGTCCAGCTGATTCGTGTCGCTCGCCAGCTGGTTTGCGCCCTGACTGACGTCGCCGAAAGCATCCCGCAGTTCCGCAAGGTGGGCTGTCATCGCTTTAAACGCCTCGCTGCTATCCTCGCCCGCCAGCTTCATACGCGTAAGTTGTTCAACGAGCTCCTTCATCTCGGAACGCAGGCTTTTGCCCGCGATGGCATAATTCCCGACCTGGCCCGTAAAAGTCCCGTATGCATGCTCCGCCTCGTTCAGTCTTTCCTTCAAGGCTGCAACAACCTGCTGCTGCGCCTTTAATTCGTCCGTGCCCGCATCCGCGGAACCCTCCATTTTAGTCCATGCTACCGTAGCGAGTTCAAGCTGTCGGCGCAGTTTATTGATACTCCCCTCATGAGCTTCTTGCAGCTGAATATTTTTCTGTATGATTGTCTCCTGGGCCTGGGCGTCCTTGTTGTACGACTTGATTTGCTGGCCGAGCGATTCGTATTCAACGCGCAACTGTTCCCGGTATTCCGCCCCCTCCTTAGTAGATACATCTATTTTGGACATTTCCGTCTTTAGTCCCGCCTGGGACGCTTTCAGATCATCCACTTTGATTTTTAACTCCGCATAACTTTTCAACGCCTTTGTTGCTTCAACACTCACGTCAATCAAAACCTTTTTATCCGTATTGTCTGCCATAAATATTTGTTTTTTTAGATGATCATTTTTACCTTATGTTGCATAAATTCATTGCCCGCAGTTTCATCACCATATCCTGCAATCCCCCTCGCCTTTAAAAATTGAAAATTGAAAATTGAAAACAAAAAGACTTCAGTCGAATAACGTCGAATAAAATCGATAACGTCGAAAACATCGATAAAATCGAATGACGTCGAATGACGTCGAAAACATCGAAAACATCGAATAAAATCTAACATCTCACCAGTTCGCATACCGTCAATTTCCCGGTTTCAAAATTCCGTATTTTGTTCACATAAAAATACGCCCCATACTTCTCCACAAATACCGGAATAGACGGTTCAAACCGTTCCATATCCTCCGGGGTAAGAAAAAACATATCCTCAAGTATCACGGCGTGTTTAAGCATTTTATCCTGAAGTATGGAATACCCCATATCCACCACGCGCTGCGCCGTGACATGGCGCGCTATCCGGTAATCATATACGGTTTTCGATTCGGGCATGATAAAAGGCGATACCAGTACCGATACCGTCCCGTCCGACAATTCCACCAGATGAGGCTTCGTAGTGGGAAAAGAGGCATTATGCAAATACGCCTCATATCCATACGCCTGCGAGCCGGAGCCGGAGCCGGAGCCGGAATCGGAATCCGCGCCCGCCGGAGACTTCAATTCCACCAGCGGTATGGATGCGGCGATTTCGTCATTTGTCTGATAATCCCCGTCAAAGGAATATACAGGCAAATCAACGCCCGCCCCGTTCCCCGTCTTAAACAGCTCCACGGACGACTTAAGCGTCTGATTGTCAATATAAAATTTTGCAGAATCGACAACCCCGTCCTTACTGTTTTCCTCAAACGCGATAATATTTTCCTGCGCGTAATCCTTTAGCGTAAAACCGAATGAAGTCCCCGAATCCCGCACGGCCTTTCCGCTCCAGTCCCTCACGTTGCCCGCCTTAATATTATCATACAGCAAATGCATCGTAAAGGCAAGGACTTTTTTCGCCGCCTCATCGACAACAAACGTAAGGCCGAAAGACTGTGCAAACCATTTCATGAAATCAAACTGTTTCTCAAAACCCGTTCTTTCCGACATAACCAGCCTGCCCCCGGCGTTCGCCGTCCCTCCGGCAACGACAACATCTCCCCTTACCGTCATTCCCATGCCGGCGACCGGCTCGTCCGGGCTGGTCGCCGTAAGCACGATAACTCTCGTCCCGTCCGATTCGTTTTCATATTCCCACACATGCTCCTGCGGCTCCCCGGCAAATATCAGGCTGCCGGATTGCAGCGTCTCATTATCCATGTTTTTAAAAAGGAAGGCCGCAACCCCCTGATTCCCCGCCGTACCCGCCGCATAACCGGTTATCGTAAATTCAATCTTTTGACCCGGCGGAATATACCAGCGGATAAAATGATTTTGCGCGGGAGATTCCACCGTAACATTACCGTCGGCATCATTATCAATATCCCACTGAAACTGAACGGACGGCAACGCCTCCGCCACCGGCTGCCAGCCGTGCGTATGAATCTGCCCGTCGAACGCCGCAAGATCTTCGGGCAGGGGCGACACTTCGGCCGAAGCAATAGACAGATACATCTCCCTCCAAAAATCCGCGTTTGATTCAAACGCATATCCATGCGCCGACAGAATTTGCCGCAAAATATAATCCACCGACATCACGGGGTATTTCCCGCCTGCGGGCGCAAACTCCACCCCGGTCACGTCCGCCCCCTCCCGGTAAGGCCAGGAGGGAATCACTACATCGCTCCCGTAAGCAATCCTGTACGCCGGATGCCACGTGTCGGGATTCATCGACCTGTTGCAAATCTGAAACACGCCCAAATCCAGATCGCTCATCGGTGCGCCCTGGAGCAGCTCAAAAAAACTTGCATTCCCGGAAAGTACCTGGCACTCGAAATACTCGGATACCTTTAATACCGTCAGAAAAGAACCCTTCCCGGCTATGGTGCGGCCGGCGCAGAAAACGCGGCAGTTATGCTTTCTGTACGGAACGTCCGTCACTGCGTCAAAACTGTCCGCATAACCGAATATATCAGCATTCCCCGCCGTCTTCGGCAGTTTCAGGGCCTGCGAGTAGGAGGCGTTTCTGTCGGCAAGTTCGGCGATGTCGTTCACCTGACACGTCCATGCAAGGTTATCCGCCCCGAGTTCCAGCTCGCGCCATACGCCCCGCCCGTCCTCTATCAATATTTGATACTCCCGTTTCATGATCAAAACTGCATTTGTAGTGTCGGCAGGGTGAGTTCCAGCTCAATTTCCTTTCTAGTGTCGCGCGTGCCATGCTCGAATTTGCCGGAAGCGACATGGACGCGGAACCATTTCCGAACCTCGACATCCCAAACCTCCACGCGCGGAGAGGTAGAGATGTTCAGAAGCTCGTTATATTCGATGCCGGTCAGCCCTCCCGCCCCGACGGACACCGTCCTGACAACCTCCGCGTCTATCCCGTAATCCGTGCAGCCGGCATTCAGGATGTCGTCTATGACGGGGCTTACGACCGTTTGCATTTTAACGCTTTGCCCGTATACCTGATTCAGGCAAAACATCCGGTAATCAAAACCGCCCAGACGGTTAATCCAGCGGAGGTAGCAGGGACTTCCGGGCGTGCAGGATGAAACAATACCCCCTTTCGCCTGTGCGGCTGCCTGTGCGGGATTCTCCACAATAATATCCCGCAAGCCGTTTGTTTGAATCTTTTCGCCCGAATTGGTAAGAAGACAAATCGGGAGGAGTGCGTTTGATACCGTTACCGAGGCCGTATCATCGGGTATCGTTATGGAAAAATGCAAATCGGCAACAGGGTCGTTTTCATTCAGCGTCTCGCCGTCAAAAGCGATGACCGCACTCCGGCTGTTATTCAGGTACGAAACATCGAGCGGATACCCCCTGTATTTCTTTATCGCGGGCAAATCGGTCAGGAACCTGTCGCCCCACGTCGACATGTCCGGGTTGCGCTGCAACTGCGCGACCGCGTTCACGGCAATATGAGTTGAGGCGGACAGGTCAATGCCGTATTCAAAAGCAAGCCGCCCGTCAAGAAAGCAGTACGGCTGCGGCAAATCAGCCGTCTCTTCCGTAAACCGGTATTTCAGTATCCCCGATAAATCAAACCGGGTCAGGTCATTGAAAAACTCGCGCCCGATGACCGACGAACGCGCCCCGCTCGAAAGCGTGCATTTGATTCCGCTCTCCCGTTCCTCCTGCGTCGCCGCCCTCACCTGCAATATAACGGGATTAAACGCCGCGTGTATCCCGGACGGCTTTTTAATTATGGTTGCCATTGTTTATATACTTCGTTTGATGTTTGTATTGAATAAAACGAGGCCAGCCTGTCCGCCAGCCTGTCCGTAAAGTCCTTCATGGGCGTGTCGAATATGTAAACCTCGCGCCCGTCCCGGTGAAGTTTCGTCCCCTTCTTGCGGATAACCCATGCAATGGATGCCGCCATACGGTTTAAATCCTTATCATCCTTATACTGCAACCCCTTGGCCACAATCCACCGTCTGATAATCTCCTTGAAATACACCGGAACCTTTCCCGGCTTCCGTCCCTTCTCCAGCACGCCGGCGTAGGAATATCCGCCGAGCCATCCGCGCGTCCCGCTTTCGACGGCCACCTCATACCCTGCGGCCGTCTTCCCCGACGCCCAGGCGCCGGCATCCTTCTGGCGCCGGATAATATCATCCCGGAGCCGTTCAAGCTCCTCCCGCAATATCTCCTTAGTAGTTACCATTTCCCCTTTTTTGTTTCATGCTGTTTATACAGGCGTTTTTGATATTTATATTCCTCCAGATCCGTATACAGGATACCGAACACCTTGCCGTATTCCCATTTCAGAATATCATCCGGATCCCGGGCATAATTCTTAGCCAGTGTTTTGATGGTGCCGAAATGCCCCGTCTTTTCACTCAGTTCCCTTATCCCCGCCCTGATTTCTTCCGGCTCCGGCTTATAATCCAGCAGAAGCTTCTCCTTTTCAAACCAGAAACGCAAACCGTCCATTATCTGTTGAAAATATTCAACATACATTTTCATCCCCTCCGTATCACCGAAATCGGGCGTAATCTCATGGAGTATCCGAAACGTCTCCTTAAACTTTTCCACCTCCGTCTTATCGCCGGCAAACAGTTCCCCGAGTTCAATCCGCTGCTCGTATGTCAGCTTTCCGCCCCTTATGTCGATTCTCTTTAGCATGTCAATACTTTATAATCGAATTGAAGCATAATCGAAACCTCGTTCGCATCGAAACGCGGAGGGGGAGTATACCACGCCCATTTATCGGGCTGAGACAATCCGGGCTCCCTCTTATATTCTTCAATGAATGGCAGGACAGCCTCGTTTTCAATCGTGCCGCGGATCGCGTCCCGTACCCGCGCATCATTTTCAAACCGGCAGAACCGGCAAAACCATATCTCCAGCCGGGTTGTTTTACTTCTCCAGAAGCCCGTCTTACCGTATTCGCCCTGCCGGAACTCCTCTATGTAAGCAAACGGCCGGGAGGAATCAATCCCGTCCGCCTTAACGTTCATCATGCTCAACTCCTCGTATTCGATATGATACGAAGGATTGGCGCGCCTTATTATTTCCTCCAACTTTGATAACATATACTATTCCATTTTAAATGCCATTCTTTTAATACCCCGGAGCGCGGGCTTTATCTCAAAATACATGCCCATAATCAGCATGTCGAGGCCGTCCGGCGAACGCTGCAGTTTTTCCTTCATCGCCTCTTTCGATATAATCCGCTTCTTTCCCCTGTCGTCGTCCACATTCGCGCGCATCAGCATCGGCAATTCCTCCAGCAGCCTATGCTCCTGCTCTTTGGTGCATATAACCTGCAACTCCCGGTTATTAATCGCCTCGGCCAGCTTGTACGCGCACTCATCCTTTATGCTCGCATACATCCCGTCATTAATCGCCCGTGCGCCGCCATGAAACGTTTTAATGCCGTTCAGGTAACTCTCCAGATATGCGCCAAGCCCGTCGCTGTCTGCGACCGTCTGCGAACGCCCCACGCCGTTTTCTGCCATCAGCTTGCGGAGGTCAAGCTCAATGCCGCGCCCCGTAGACTTCTCCTTATCAATTTTTATCCAAACCTTATACCCCTCCCAGTAACCGGCGATAAACCGGTCGCGCCCCTGCATCGCCAGATCCGCGGATATGCCTTTTCTGCCGCCCGGCCTGGCCGTATTGGTAAACACGTCGGCGATAGCGTCAAAATCACAGAGCGCGCTGGGATCGTCGTCATAGTCCCAGTTCCCGTACAACAGTCTTTCCCGTGTCGTCTTTTCCCTTATCTTCCGAAGAGTCTGAATATAGTCGTCCGGCAAAAACGGATTGTCGGTCGCCAGGGCGTCAACAAAACAATATGGCGGCTCAAGCCCGTTTCTCTTCCACGGTTTATAAAATTCGGTATGCAGCCAGTTCTTCTTGGGATTACACGTAATAAGTATTTTAGGCATGATGCCATATACGTCGTTCATATGCCTGCCTATACGGGATTTCAGAACGTCAAACGCCTTGAAATCCACTTCGCCCGCCTCCTCAATCCATCCGCCCGTAAATTCCTTGGAGCCCAAACGCTCATACATCGGGTCTTTTTTAGGGTAATGGGTCAGGTCGAGAAACACGATTTCCGATCCGCAATTGAACCTTACGCCGCTATCGGTTGTCGTGAATGCGGTAAAATGATGGAACTTCGACACCTTATACCACGTTATCAATACCGATTCCCGGCAATCCTTCAAATTATTGCGCCCGATAAACCAGCGTGTCCCGGGCAGATTTTCACCGCACTGCATCAGCCATTCGCAGCCTAACCAGGATTTTCCGCCACCTCCCGCACCGCCGTACAGGATGAATTTATGCACATTATCACGGAGGTAATT
>JAIRXI010000139.1 GCA_031268395.1 Tannerella sp.
GGCCTTGCCGGAAGACCGGGTTATCGGTGAATATTGTGAATCACTGCCATTCGATAAAGCGGCCTCCATACAACGGGCTGTTTCCGTATTCATCGCCGGCCTTCTTTGTACCGTCTGCGTATTTTGACACACCTTTCCCAACGACCGCCATCACCAGTCGTCCGTACGGAATGACGGGAGCGGCAGGCCGCCCTCCACCGTGAAGATTTCAGTGGCCGAGGTGTCGTCGAAACAGTAGCGCACAGCCACCGGCTCGGTTACGTAAGGCGAAAAGAGATATACTGTATTGCCTGTCAGCGCCGCCTTGGCCGCATGGAAGCGCTTGTCCTTGCCGGCAATCGTGAAATTCGAGATCTCCCTGTCGCGGGAGGTCAGCCCTGTAGCGCCCGTGTGATCGAAGGTGACGACGGCAACCCGTCCTTCCACGCTGAACGACTTGACTTCGGGACTCCGGTAATGCATCTTCTCCATGCCGTAGGTTTTGGCCAGCGCCCAGAGCGCCATCCGTTCGCCGGCGTCTTTCTTTTTAGGCGGGTGGATGCAGGCGGGACTTTCGGCATCCATCAGCACAGCCATGCCGGTGTTTGGCGTGGTGGTCAGTCCTTTGGCCTGCGCTTCGCGGAGGCAGGCCGAATTAAGATTGCCGCCGTAGCGATAGGGCGCAATCTGGCAGTAATAGAACGGGAACTCGCCGACACCCCACAGGTCGCGCCATTCGCGTACCATCCGGTCGAACATTTTGACATACAGGTCCGGCTCCCCGCGGTTCGATTCACCCTGATACCAGATGGCGCCGCGGATACCGTAGCCGACAAGGGGGTGCAACATGCCGTTGTAGAGGACGGTCGGTGTGCCGGTCGGGTTTTTAATGTCGTCATCCGAAGCAGGGACGGGCTTTTCGGGAATATCCTTCAGCGAACGGGCCGTCATCCACGCTTCGATGCATGAGCCGCCCCAGCTGGTATGAATCAGTCCGACCGGCACGTCCAGCGCCTGGCTGAGCAGGCGCCCGAAGAAATAGCCCGTTGCCGTGAAGCCGGGCGTCGTCTGGGCATTTGCGGCTTCCCATGTGCCCGTGCAGTCGTCCTGCGGTGCGGATTTGGAGGCTTTCTGCACCGTGAAACAGCGGATGCCCGAATTGTTCGAATGGGCAATGGCCTCGGGACCGCCTTCGACGGGCTGGCCGCCGTAACCTTTCATCGGCATTTCCATGTTCGACTGCCCGGAGCAGATCCAGACTTCGCCGATCAGTACGTTTTTCAGCGCCACGGCTTTCCCGTCACTGACGGTCAGCGTATACGGCGTATAGCTTGCCGCCGGGGTCTCTACTTTCAGCTTCCAGTAGCCCGCTCCGTCGCTTTTGGCGGAATAACTTTTGCCATTCCACGAAGGGGTCACCCGGACGGTCGCATTGGGTTTGGCCCATCCCCAGACCGTCGCCGACGTCTGCTGCTGCAATACCATGTTATCGCTGAAAACAGCGGGGAGCCTGATTTCGGCCTGCATCTGCAAACCGAACAGTGCGGCCGTTAACAGCACGCACAAACACGAATTTCTAATTGTTTCCATGAAGTTCATTGAGTTTAATTTGAATATAAAAGTTAAAGGCGTAAAAGTAGGCGATATTTTTTGAATATGCAAATTTCCGGAAGCGAAGGGGCCGGGCTGCCGCTTCCTGTGTATGGTCCGAAAATAACCGGCTCCTGTCTTTCCATGCGTTGCGCGGCATGGATTGGTGGAATCCGGAGAACAAATCCGCCTGTTGCAGCCGTGCCGTATATGTTAAAAATATTTCATATAGAGGAAAGCGTTTGCCCGAAAACAAAAACGGGGTAAATTTGCACCCCCGTTTAAATGCGTACGCATCCTGTCCGATGCGGAGAAACGCCTGAAACGGTCATTTTTGACAGACAATAATAACAGACATGAGAACAGTCTTGATTCTATTCGCCGGCGCATGGCTGGCCATTTATGCACAGTGTGTTTACGGACAGCCCCGCCAACAGGCCCTAGGCGATATTCATCCCGCCGGAGCAGAACGGGCGCATGTCTTTGAACTGGAAGATACGGGTCATTCGCTGGCCGTCGGACAGGAACTGATCCGGTAGCGTCATGCGGCTGCACAGGATCTGCCGGATGACGGGAAACGGCGCGGGCAATGGCCCTGTCGAAGGGGGGATGAAGCGGAAAAAGCGATCGGCTGTTATGTTCCTGTGCGCTTTGTTTACCTGCGCTCCGGCGGGAAGTGCAGCCGACGGGAAAAAGCAAGATGCCGGGTTATGGGCCTTTGCCGGCGTCAGCCCCAAGCCCTTCGGCGGGAAATGGCAGATGCTGTACGGACTGGAATACAGGAGCAGGGAGCATTTCCGGGAAACGTCTCTCTGGTGTGTTTCGGTGAACGTGAATTACATTTTCAACTCCTTTATACAAATAGGCACCGGCTACGAATTTTTTATGAACCGGGAAGCCAACGGCCGTTTCAGACCGGAATACCGCTATTATCCGGAAGCGATTCTTGCCTTCGGGCAGGGAGCCTTTTCGACAAGCCTCCGTTCGCGGGTGATGAATACGTTCACACGGGCCGGCGACCCGCACTGGGAAGGGCGCAACCGGCTGAAAGCAAGTTATGCCGTCCGGGGGACGGGGCTGAAACCTTTTGTCGCGGCGGAGCCTTACCACGGGATTTATCCGGAGAAACACCGTTTCAGGAAGATACGCTATTTCGCGGGATGCTCGATCGCACTCAACAGCCGGCAAAAATTCGACGTGTATTACCTCCGCGAAGACTATCTGCACGACTCCTTCCTCCGCAACGTGATACAGATAGAATACAACTTCAACTTTTGACCTCCTTATGATAAGGGTCTCACATTTGGAATTATCCCGAATCCGGGTGGCATCTACAAAACCATGCCGCGCGAATGCGTCGAACTCATGCGATCAAAAAACAGGCGAAAAAACAAAAGTTGATATTCAATGGCATTTTTCCAGTAGGCGGCATTATGTCCGCCCGGCCGCGTCAGGTAATCGTGCGGAATACGATGTTCAAGCAGTTTTTCGTGCAGGACTTCGTTCACTTCGTAGAAGAAATCTTCCGTGCCGCAGTCAATAATGATTGCCTGCGAATCGGGCCGGAGGAGATGCAACTGGTTGACAACCGTATATGCATCCCAGCGCTCCCTGTTTTCTTGATAGCGGCCAAGCCATTTTTTTATTTCCCAGTTTTCCGGGAAAGGGCGAATGTCTACGCCTCCGCTCGACGAGCCGCAGGCGCCGAACAAATCCGGATGGCGGAACCCCAGCCACAAACCGCCGTGTCCGCCCATGCTAAGCCCCGTAACAGCGCGGCCGCTCTTCCGGGGAAAGGTTTTGTAATGGGCGTCCGTGTAGGGGATCAATTCCCGGGTGATGTACGTTTC
>JAIRXI010000175.1 GCA_031268395.1 Tannerella sp.
AGAGACGTAGCGCGTCAGGTCTCTACGTCTCTGTTATTCCAATATGTCCGGAAGAGAAGACTGCCGGCAGGCAGCAAACGGAATATCCGCCCGTCAACCCGTCCCGGCAGGGCGTCTTCCAGTAACGATGAACGATGAGCGGGGGCATTGTGCAGTTATAATCCCGAAATGTCCATTAGACGCTTCTCGTGTCGTGTCCGGAAGAAAAAACTGCCGGAAAATCCCCGATTTTCCCTATGAAGATTCCCAATTTCCCTATGAAGATTCCCAATCTTCCTGTGAAGATTCTCAATCTTCCATAGGGAAATTTGCCCCATGAAATCTGTTTTTATCCTCAAAATGAGCGTTTTAAAAAAATTAGATGCTTCTCCTGTCGTGTCCGGAGGAGTAGAGACGGGGCGCGCCCCGTCTCTACGTCCCTGTTATTCCAATATGTCCGGAAGAGAAGACGGCCTGCCGGCCACAAACGGAATAGCTGCCCGTCAACCCGTCCCGGGCCATCGTGCGTTGCGGGCCGTTTTTTACTGGCAGGGCCTCTTCCGGACACGACGGAGAAAGTATCTAATGGACATGTTGGGATAATTTTCTGCCTTCTACTTTCAACGGCTGAAGCGTCTAATGGACATTTCGGGTTTATTTCCAGACAGCTCCTTAATGGATATTTTGGGACTATGTATGCCAGCGTGGGCGGTTATAAAGTAACGAAGCAGGTTGCTGTTCGCAAACCGTTAACAGGCTGGTTCTCCTGTTATGTTTTGAAACGTTTGGCCAATTCATCGTCTGTGAGGACGGAGAGGATTGGTTTGCCGTCGGGAGTCAGGCGGCTCGCCTGCGAGGAAAACAACGCGCCGACAATCAATTCCATTTCTTCGAGTGTCAGTATTTTGCCTGGAGGGATGGCGGCAGCCCTGGCGAGGGCGAGGGCCAGAGTTTCCGCAGCGCGTTCACCCGTTGCGTCGCCGGCCTGCAGGGCATTGTCGAGCAGTTCTCTGAGCAGGGTGGAAGGGGCGCGATCCGGCACGCCGGCCGGTACACCGTTGATCGAATAACTGTTGTTCCCCAGCGGATTCAGATCGAAACCAAACCCTCGCAATTCGCCCGCCAGGGAGGGAAGTATCGCTGCTTCCGAGGCTGTACATTCGATGATTTCGGGAAACAACAGTTGCTGGGAAGCGCTTTTTTGCTCCCGCCGACTCGCAAGATAGCGGTCATAGAGGATACGGACATGCGCCCGGTGCTGATCAATCAGCACCAGCCCCGACTTCAGCGGAGTGATGATGTAGCGGCCCCTGTACTGAAAACAGGGGCTGGCCGCATCCGGGAACAGCGAGCCGTCACCTTCGGGCGGGAGCGGACGGTCCGGCGGCAGGGTGCAGTCCTGTTCAAAGTTTACGTAGAGTTTTTCCCAGTCGTTTTCGCTGCCGGTGGACTGTGCGGAGTTGTGACGAAACGGGTTGTAGGAAGGATCCGTACGGACGACGGGCGCCGCCGCCTCCCTTCCCGGCCGGTAGACGGGTATCTCGATGGCGCCTTCCGTATCGAAGTCGATGCCCGGTACGGCGTTGGCCTTGCCCAGGGCTTCGCGGACGGCCGCTGTAAGTATCTGCCAGATCGGGCCTTCGTTTTCGAACTTGATTTCCGTTTTGGTCGGGTGGATGTTCACATCAATCGTCGAGGGATCCAGGGTCAGGTAGATGAAATAGTCCGGCTTTTCGTCGGCCGGGATCAGCGATTCGTAGGCGCGCATGACGGCCACGTGGAAATAGGGATGCTTCATGAATCGCCCGTTCACGAAGAAATAATTCAGCGCGCCTTTTCGCCTGACGGCGCTGACCTGTCCGGTGAATCCTTCGATGCGGGCGATGGAATTGGGCGCTTCGAGTGTGAGGAGCGTTTGGTTGAGGCGTTTGCCGAATACGCCGACGATCCGCTGGCGCAGGTTCGAAACGGGCAGCTGGAATGTTTCCGTGTCGTTGTGACGGAGCGAAAAGGCGATCTGGGGACAGGCAAGCACGATCCGTTCAAATTCGGTCAGGATATTCCGAAATTCCGTGTCGTTGGATTTGAGGAATTTCCGGCGCACCGGCACGTTATAAAACAGGTTTTTGACGGAAAAGATGCTGCCTTCGTGGCAGGCATCCGGTTCAATGGCGTCGAGCGTCGAGCCTGAAATCGACAGCTTTGTACCCAGTTCCGCCCCTCTGAGGCGCGTACGCAGTTCCACCTGCGCCACGGCAGCGATCGAAGCCAGCGCCTCGCCGCGGAAGCCCATGGTGTGCAGAGAGAAGAGGTCCTGTACATTTGCAATTTTGGAGGTGGCGTGCCGTTCAAAAGCCATCCGCGCATCCGTTTCCGACATCCCCTTCCCATCGTCGATCACCTGTATCAGCGTACGTCCGGCGTCCCTGATGTTCACGGTAATGCTCGTGGCGCCGGCATCCACGGCGTTTTCTACCAGTTCCTTCACCACCGATGCCGGACGCTGAATCACTTCGCCCGCTGCAATCTGATTGGCAATATGGTCGGGGAGCAAATGAATGATGTCTCCCATTACTTCAGAAACAGATACCAGAACAGCATTGCCAACAGCGCCAGGACGAGCAGCAGCCGCATATTCCCGTAGGTCCGGCTTCGCGCATCCCCGCCTTTGGCCCGGCTTTTCCGCAGATGTCTCGTCCCTTCGACAAAAGTGCCTCTGACAGAAGGTTTATAGCCTTCTTGCCTGTCCGGGAGGATGCCCATTTCGCACTTTGCCTTGCGGACACGTTCTTCCAGCGCTTCCCTGCGCGGATCCCAGTAGATCGGCTTGTGCTCGAACTGACGCGGTTTGCGCATGTTGTAAAAAGAAAATAATGCCATGATCCCAACTTGTTTTATGTTTCAAGCGCGAAAGTATTCAAAAATCCAAAGATATGAAAATCCGGCCGGGAAAAAGTTTGAAGCGCCTTTGTGTTTTGTGATCGAAAACGCATACGCCGGTATGGGAGGACAGCCGAATGGA
The DNA here is from genome assembly GCA_031268395.1 of Tannerella sp. GTDB lineage: Bacteria > Bacteroidota > Bacteroidia > Bacteroidales > Tannerellaceae > Tannerella. Next base: position 3,002 of record JAIRXI010000175.1, read on the forward strand.
AGGGGGTACATGCCCGTTTTTTTACTGCGCAGAACTGCGCCGCGCAAAGGATGGATTCGGGGCATTTTCGGCAGGGACGGCTGCGGGCTGCGGTGTCCCCGCCCGTGAAATCCGCAAATGAACGCAAACAGGTACATTCGCGCACATTCGCGGATTTTACAGGCGCAGGTTATTTTTTGACGATTTTGCGGGAAACCACTCCGTCGGCATCTGCAATTCGGACAATATAGGCGCCCTTACTCCACTGGGATGCGGGGATCGTCAGCCGGGACTGTCCATCTGCCTGAAGCTGGTACACCGGGCGTCCGAGGAAGTCGAAGACGGTTACCTGACGGATGGCGGAACCGGTGACGGTCAACTGGTCGGCAACGGGGTTCGGGTAGACTTGGGCCGTTACGGTCGGGAGGGCGGGGATGCCGTCCGTATCCACGGTGCGCACCTGCAGCCTGTCCAGGCAGAAATAAGCCGCCGTATTCATGCCCCACTCGCCCACATCGGTCGATGACAGCGTGAACTTCAGGCCGCTTACCTTTCCGAGCGAAGACAGATCTACCCATTCCCAGTCCGCGCTCTGATGCAGTGCACCGTCGCTGTATTCGGCAAAGAAATGTTCCACTTCTCCCGTTTTTTCGTCATCCGCATTTACTCCGGAGATCGTCACCTTATAATAATCGCCTTCCTGATCCAGTATCCGGGAGAAGGCGTCGCCGTACAAATTGCTGTAGTAAGGCCAGGGATGACTGTTCAGGTATACGCCGACCGCTTCGTATTCCCCGTCGAACGTGACGGCGGGATCGCCGTTGGAACTGTTGGCCAGCAGATAGCGGATACCTTTTTCGGTCAGCACCTTGCCGTCGACATCCTTGAGCACGCTGCCGTCGTCGCCGGTTCGGATACCTCCACCGGCCATGTTGCCCCACTGATTGCTCAGCCATTCGTCCGAAGCCGCGTTGGCGCTTCCGTAATCGCCGGCATCGCCGTTGCTTCCGACAATGAAGTCGCTCCAGTAGCCGCTTGTGCCATACATGCCGCCGCTGTGAGCGAAAGTGAAATGTTCAAAGACAAGCGGGGCATTGCCAAAAGCGTCCGTCCAGTAGCCTTTTTCCGGATCCAGCACGAGTTCGGCCGGGTCAACCGGCGCGTTTAAATCCAGCGTAATGGTCTCCTGTGCAAATAACGGACTGTGCATAAGCGACACAATCCCCAGCATACATAGTAAAATTTTCTGTTTCATACAATCAAGTTATTAAATGTTATTATTCAAATGGAAATTATCTTACTGTTTTCTGAATTTGACGGCATTGTCCTGCGCGGTGAGGATGTAGAATCCCCGCGGCAAGCTGCACGGCAGTTCGTTTGTTCCGCTTTCTACCCGGAAGGACATTCTCCGGACGCCGTCCATACCGACAACCTGTACGGTCTGTCCGCACGGCGACTCAATCAGCAGGCGGTCTCTTACCGGGTTAGCGATCAGTTGCGTCTGCGCGGAACCCCGAAGGCGTTGGGCCGCGACAGGGAGGGCTTCCGGATGCAAATCGACGGCTCCGCCGATTTCGGTAGAGGTTTCCCCCAGCCAGCCGCAATACTGGTTGACGGCCGTATACACCTTGACGAAATGAATTTCGGGAAGATGTACCGGCTGACCGCCGGCATCCACGGCCCATTCGATATCCAAACCGGACTGCGCGTCGGCGTTCGGCTTATTGTCGGCATATCCCCACTCGCAGGCGTGGAACAGATAGCCTCCGTTTTCCAGCACGTAATTGTCGGCCAGGCGGGCGCCTTCGAAAACCAGCGAATCGACCTCCACCCACTGCGGATAATAGGGCTGTTCATGGAACGAATTTCGGGAAACGTATCCTTGACGGCCCTGACTGTCCGCCCACCGGATATAGGTCGTATCGGTCAGTGACGGGTTTTCGGTGTCCGGTTCGGGCGTTTTGTCCCCATCCGGTTTGTAATACACAATCCGGTAGTCGTGAACCGTCTCCGGCTTACCGTAGTCGCTGCCGGCCAGTTCGTACCAGATGTCGTCGGGGAGTCCGTTTCCGTTCGCATCCCGCGATACCATCACGATCCCCGGCTCGCTGCTTTCGGCGAGCGCTCCCGCCGTAGCGTTGACGAACACATTCCCCATAACCCTGAAGTCCGGCCCGTCTGCGACATTAACTACCGGGTGGTCGAACCCGAAAACGATATAGCCGCCGTATCCGCCCAGCGAAACCAGGCTGCTTTCTTCGCCGGCAAGAAGTTCTTCCACTTTCTGCAGGATATCTTCCCGTGTATCGCCCGGTTCATAGTCGGGCGACTCGTTGACAAACTGCCCCGGCGCCGGCTGAAAATCGTATACCCTGCTGATAAAGGGCGATTTCTGCTGTGCCGAAAGCGTCAGGCTCATCCAGAGACCTGCCATAAACAATACGATCCATTTCTTTCCCAACTGTTGCATCATGCTTTTTCTTTTTATAAAACGGCTTTCGTATGGAACTGAGCGCTTCAGGAAAAACGACCCGCATCCATGATGCGGCTTATCCGGTTTGCCTCAAGCCTTATCCACGAAAGCTTCAAACATTGAACCTGATTCTGGCAGGTCTTCTGACTTGCTCCCATTCCGGATCACCTTCCCACTCCTTCGGCTTCCCTGAGGAAAGACTTCGGAGCAGTGGTTTGAGAATCATCCGGAACTTTTCCGTCAATGTAACGGACTGGCCACGACGGGCATCCGTTGATTGCCGGAACAGAGTTTACAGCCGCGGGACTGTTCAGGATTTACACCTGATTCCCTTTTCCTCCGCGCACAGAACTGTGCGACGGAACCAGCCTCGCCGCAAAGTAATAACTTTATTTGGAATCAGGCAAATTATTTTCTTCCGGCGTCCTGAAAGATCTTCCGCATCCGCAGGATGAAGGAGAAAATACGTACCTGTTATTTCGCAATCCTTAACGAAGCAGTAACCCTGTTGAGAAAATTTTCAGGGAAGCGGATCCGCAGGCGTTTCACTGTCCGTCAGCCAGCGGACAATCAGGTCGCATACGATGTCGTGCCCTTTCCTGTTCGGATGATTACCCTGGCTCATATAGGCGGCGATGTCTTCTCCGTTTCCTGCCCTTTCCTGAAATGCGGCATAGCTGTCCACAAGTCCTGTATGATATTTCTCCGCCAGTTCCCGTATTTGTCGGGCGTGCAGGGCAAGCGCTGTCTGTTCATCGAAGAGGTCGACGGACATGTCGGGCGTTGGCGTGAGGAGGATCACTTTGATACGGGCATTCAGGGCCTCCTCGATCATCGTTTCCCATGCTTTCCGGGCACGTTCCAGCCCGATGCCCCGGTCATTCAGCGCATAGTCGATGAAAAGCACGTCCGGACGGTGCGACAGGACTTCCTGCCGGAAACGGGCGGCGCCCTGTTCGGCCTGTTCTCCGCCGATCGCCGTGGTAATGGCATTGACCACGGCATGGGGATAGGCCTCCTTGATGGCCTGCAGCACTAACTGGGGATAGGCTTCCAGCGTATTGACGTGCGGCGTTCTGAAATATCCTGCGGGGACGCTGTGGCCGTGAAACACCAGATTGACTGTCCGGTTGTCGGGCCATTCTTTTCTTAATTCGACTTTCGTGTCATTCAGGTAGGTTTCCCGTTCCGCAATCCGTGTCTGTTTCGCATACCATGCGTTAGCCTTTTCGGCGCTCCATTGAGCGTTTTCTGTTCCGGCGGGCGCCGCTTCCTCCGTCCGGGTTTCACTCCTCTCCTGTCGCACATGGCCGCACAGTACGACGAGTGTCGCCAGCATAATAGTGTAAATCCTTGTTGTCATGACATAACTTCTTTTTATTATATAAATATTCTCTATTTCGGGACAAAGGTAATTACTTTGTCGAAAACGGGCACGCGGGGGAAGAATAATCCCGAAATGTCCATTAGACGCTTTTCCTGTTGTGTCCGGAAGACGACTGCCTCTGTCCTGCCGGGACCGGGACAGGCCTTTACCGAAACGGCAACCCTGTTGAGAAAAAAGGGACGCCTCCCTCCACTCTCCTCTCAGACATCCAGTCCTGCTGTTTTTCCCGGAAAAAGCGCCTGTTTTTAGCCAATAGACTACCGTCTTTGGGCCAAAGACTGCCGACTTTAGGTCAAAGACAACCGTCTTTCGACAATAAACAACTGTCTTTAGCCCGCGGGTGTGCCGCGGCAGCAGGCTTGTCTTTCCGCAAACGGCGAAATCGGGAAAAATTATTTCCCGACAGGGAGAACGGTGCCGTCATCACCGGCGTCCGGCTGTTTGTCGCCGCGGGGCAACTGCAATCCGTCCAGCAACCGGACGTAAAGGTCAATGGCTTCGCGTATTTCCGCCGGACGGATCCATTCGTCGGCCGTGTGTGAGCGTGCCGAGTCGCCGGGGCCGATTTTAACCGTGGGGAAGGGCATCAGCGCCTGGTCGCTCAGTGTCGGCGAACCGAACGGTTCCCTGCCAAGCATCACCGCCCGCTGTACAAAGGGATGCGTCGCATCAATGCGCGAAGAGTTAAGTCGGAGACTGCGCGGCGCCACGTCGCAACGGACATGCTGCCTGATTTCGTCGCAGATCGTCCGGTTGGAATAAAATTCGTTGACGCGGATGTCTACCGTGAACCGGCATTCGTCCGGAATGACGTTGTGCTGGGTACCGGCCCGGATCATCGTTACCGTCATCTTCACTGCCCCCAGCAGGTCGCTTTGCCGCGGAAAAAGGTATGTGTGAAACCAGTGAATGTCTTCCATGGCCAACCCTATCGCGTTTATGCCTTCGGAACGCGCTGCATGGCCGGATATGCCCCGGCTGAGGCAGTCCAGCACCAGCAGTCCTTTCTCGGCAACAGCCGGTCGCATGTCCGTCGGTTCGCCGACGACGCCGAACGCGACGGGCGGCAGTTCGGGCAGTACGCTTGCTATGCCGCCGTTCCCGGAGATTTCCTCTTCTGCCGATGCCAGGAAGATCAGGTTATACGGCTGCTTCCGGGCGTTCAGCAGCCTGAAGGCTTCATACAGGGCAACGGTGCTGGCGCCCGCGTCGTTGCTCCCCAGGCCATACAGCCGTTCCTCCGCATCTTCTTCCGGCGCAAACGGGTTTTTTGTCCAGCCGGCCACCGGCTTCACCGTGTCGATATGCGAATTGAGCAGAAGCGTCGGTTTGGCGGAGTTGAATGCCGGCGACGCGATCCACAGGTTGTTGCCCTTGCGCCGCACCAACTGTCCGGCGGCTCGCCACGCTGCCTGCAGATAGGCGGCCACATCCGCTTCCCCGCGACTGAAAGAGGGGCGCGAAATCATTCCTTTCAAAAGGTCTACTGCATCATAAAACTGTTCCATAAGCCTGTTTATAAAATAAAGTGCGGAAAGCCGGTTCGACTTTGACATTCCTCCTGTTTTTTCGCGGAGCAAAAATAGACAAATCCTTCGATCCAGCCATAAGAGCCTGTTTAAAACTTTAGACGGATAACAATTCGTCCGTGATCCGGCAGTCTTCGGCCAGCTGCGTCCTGAGGGCGTCCAGGCCGTCGAATTTCCTGTTGGGGCGGAGGTGGTGAATAAATTCCACCTCCATGGACCGGCGGTAGATGCAGCCGGAAAAGTGCAGCAGGTACACCTCGATGGCTACGTCTTTCCCGTCGAGCGTGGGACGGTCGCCGATGGACAGCATCCCTTTGTAGCGGTCGCCGTCCAGGTATACCCGGACGGCATATACGCCCATTCCCGGCCATACTTTGAAACGTTCGTCCACGGCAATGTTGGCGGTCGGGAAACCCAGTTCCCGTCCGATCCGGCAACCGCTTACGACATGTCCTTTCAGGCGGTAGGCATACGTCAGTTCCTGTGCCGCCTCTTCCACGCGACAGTCTGCGAGCAGCCGGCGGATGCGCGACGAACTGACCGCGCCAGCCCCGGTATCCAGTAGTGGTGCGCGGAGTACTTCCATGTTACATGCCGCGCCGTAAGCAACATACGCTTCGAATCCGTCCGCCCGGTTATGTCCGAAACGGTGGTCGTAGCCCACCCATAGCGTCTGTACACCCCACTGCCGCGCCAGCACATCTGTCATAAACTCCCGTGCGGAGAGACGGGCCATGGCGGGCGTAAAATCCAGTACGGCACAATAGTCAATGCCCGTTGTGGAGAGACGGGTCAGTTTTTCGTCGAAGGAATTGAGCAGATCCGGCGGATAGTCGGCCTGCAATACAACACGCGGATGTACGGGAAACGTAAACACGGCCGCCGGCAAACCGCGCTCGGCGGCCACTCGCCGCATTTCGTCCATCAGGAAACGATGGCCGCGATGCACGCCGTCGAAAAATCCTATTGTCGCCACCCATGCCCTGGCGTCCTTTTCTTTTGCCTCGTGTATGATAATCATGTCGCAAAGATAGATATAATCCTAAAATGTCCATTCGTCCGATTTCTGAAAAACGGGCGCCTTGCCGTCATTGTGGACAGGACGCTTTCCCAATGATTCTCGCCCTCTGTCACAGCGAAGCCTGCATGGAGACACGCCTGCGCCGGCAGGGGCGCTCCGACTCTTGACTGATTCCGGCGCACTGTTTCATGCCGTACCCGCAAAAAAGGCTGTCCGGAGTGTTCGGACAGCCTTTTTTAGCGACAGAAAGCCGGACAGTCGTTATGAGCGGGCGGTTTTCAGCGTCCCCTGGGCAGCCTTGCCGATTTTCCACTTTTGAATCTCGTATGCGATTGGCGTTGCCACAAACAGCGTCGAATAGGTTCCGATGACTATACCCAGCAGAATGGCGAATGTGAAACTGCGAATGGTTGCGCCACCCAGCAGGAAGATACACAATACCACAATGAAGGTGGAGAAGGAGGTATTGAACGTACGCGCCAGCGTGGAGTTCAATGCGTCGTTAACCACCTGACGCCGCTCGCGTTTCGGATAGGTCTTGATCGTTTCTCGAATCCGGTCGAATACAACCACGGTGTCGTTAATGGAATATCCGATGACCGTCAGGATTGCGGCGACAAAGGTCTGGTCGACTTCCATGGAGAACGGCAGCAACTTCCACAGGAGCGTATAAAAAGCGATGATGCACAAGGTCGTTGCTAATACGGAAACGAATACGCCCACCGAGAATGCCACATCCCTGAATTGAGCCAGAATATAGAAGGCCATGCAGAACATGGCGAAGATGATCGCCCAGACGGCGCTGTTCCGGATGTCTTCCGCCATACTGGGTCCTACTTTCTGCGAACTTTTGATATGGTTTTCGGTAAATTGCTCCAGCGAGGTTCCCGCCGGAAGGAAATCCGTCAGTCCGCGATACAGTCTGGCTTCAATATCCTGGTCTACGGAGGGATCGTTGTCGTCGATCCGGTAGTTGGTAGAGATGCGCACCTGATTTTGCGTGCTGATCGTGATAACGCCTACGGAGCCTTCCAACTGGCCGGTCAGGGCGGCACGTACCTCGTCCGTCCGCACATCCCGGTCGAAACGGACGATGTAGTTGCGTCCTCCCGTGAAGTCGATTCCGTTATTCAGTCCGACGACATTCATCGAAATGATTCCCAGCAGGATGATTACCGCCGGGATCAGGTATCCCGTCTTGCGCATGCTCAGGAACGGGATTTTCGGATTGAGCAGGAAGTTTTTGGACAGGGAGGTGGTGAATGTGATATTCTTCAGTTTGTCTTTTGCCAGCAAGGCTTCATATACGATGCGCGTCAGGAAGACGGCTGTCAGGAACGAAGCCACCAGACCGATAATCATGGTTGTTGCAAAACCGCGAATCGGCCCTGTTCCGAAGATGAACAGCACGATGCCGGTGATAATGGTGGTCACGTTCGAGTCGAAGATGGCGGAAAAGGCGTTCTTGTAACCGTCCGAAAGCGCTTTCGCCAGTCCCTTCCCGGCGCGAAGTTCTTCCTTTGTGCGTTCGTAGACCAGCACGTTGGCATCGACGGCCATACCCAGCGCCAGCACAACGCCGGCAATGCCCGGCAAGGTCAGTACCGACTTGATGGAGGCCATGACGCCCATCACGAAGAAAATGTTCAGCAGCAGTGCGCCGTCCACAATCAGACCCGGAATCAGTCCGTAGATGACGCACATGTAGATCATCAGGATCACAAGCGCCAGGATGAAGGAGATCAGGCCGGCGTTAATGGCTTCCTGTCCCAGCGAAGGTCCTATCACATCTTCCTGAACGATATTGACCGAAGCGGCCATTTTACCCGAGTTCAGCACGTTTGCCAGGTCCTTGGCTTCCTGCGCGCTGAAGTGGCCGGTGATCTGGGAGCGTCCGCCGGTGATTTCGTCGTTCACGCGCGGCGCCGAATACACCTTGTCGTCCAGCACAATCGCAACGCAGTTGCCGATGTTGTCTTTGGTCAGGCGTGCCCACGCCTTGGAGCCTTCCGCGTTCATCGTCATGCTGACCTGCTGTTCGGCGCGGCCAATTTGCTGCTGCGAGAAGTCAGCCACGGCGCCCGTCACCACCTCGCCGCCCAGCGCCGGCCGGCCGTCACGGTTCGTGACCTTGATTGCGTATAATTCATAGAACTGCTCGTCCACTTCAGACGGTTTTACCGACCACTTGAACGCGACGTTCCGCGGCAGTACACTCTTTATCTGGGGCATGTTCAAATATTCCGTTATCGCAGCCATGCTGGTTTTCAGTGCATAGCCTACTACCGGTCCGGGAACGATACGGCCGGAATTGTCGGCGTTCAGTTGCAGTTTGGAAAACAGCGGATGTTCCTTTTGAAACTCTTCGGCCGAGGCGCTTTCCTGCGGAGATACGGCATCTTCTCCCAGTTGTGCCAGCAGGGAATCCGCTTCCGAGGTTTTGCTTTCTGCCGTCAGGGTGGTATCTGCGGACACGGTCGGCGCGACAGCTGTCGAATCGGCTGCCGGTTCGTCGACGTTCAACAGTTTGGCCAGCGCGGCGTCTGCCGTGACCAGCTGCTCATAGAGACCGGTCAGTTCATACGTTTCCCAAAATTCGAGATTGGCGCTTCCCTGGAGCAGTTTGCGCACCCGTTCCGGCTCTTTCACACCCGGCAGTTCCACCAGGATGCGTCCGGTTGTTTCCAGGCGCTGAATGTTGGGCGAAACCACGCCGAACTGGTCGATACGTGTACGCAAAACATTGAAAGAATTGTCAATCGCGCTTTTTGTTTCTTCCCGTATCACGGAAATCACCTGTGCATCCGTGCTTTGGGACGAGATTCGCTCTTTCAGTTCAAATGTGCTGAAAATGCCGGCCAGGCGAGCCTGCGGGTCCAGTTTCCTGTATTCTTCCGCAAACAGTTCAATGTAATCCTTGTTACTGCTTGCCTGACGTACATACGCCAGTTCCAGCGCCTTGTTGAAATTGGGATCCTGGTTGTAGTTTGCCAGCGACCGGAGCACATCCGGAACGTTCAATTCCAGAATCACGTTCATACCGCCCTTCAGGTCAAGTCCTAAAGTCACTTCCATCTCACGGCATTGCTTAAGCGTATACCCAAGCCATACTTTTTTGGTTGCCAGCGAGTCTAAATAAAAACTCTCTTTTGAGGTGTCTCCGTTCGCATATTCCGCAGCCCGCTGGTTGTATTGCCTTGTCATAAATGAAAATGACAGGTAAAACGTACAGACAAGCGCAAGTAACAGTGCGAAGACCTTTACAAATCCTTTGTTTTGCATTTTGAATCTACAGGTTTTATATTTATATTCTTTGTTCTTTTTCTATTTCCTTTGAGTTCAATTTTTCAGGGTGCAAATATAGGTTTTTTTTTATTGCCGACACGTATATGACAGATTTATTTTGCGAAAATAATCCTATCTTTGGGCCGGCGCCGGGGAAAAAGCAAGTTTCCCGCAGATGCGCTGCACGGGATGGATTGTATATGGCGGCAGGAGTCGGAAATTCAAAGATTCAATACTCTCCGGCAGGAATGGCCGTCGGGTCAATGCACATAGTCATCCTGTGAGAAGTATCATTTAACGTAATATGATGACATGACGGGAAAAGGCAGACTTGCAGGGGTTTTTCTGTTCACCTTCCTTGCGGCGAATGTTTTTGCCGGACAGGTAGATACGGTTGCCGTTTACAGCCCTTCGATGAATAGCTGGGTAAAAAACACGGTGATTGTTCCGGCGGATACGGGTATGCGGGAGGCTTTTCCGGTTGTATACCTGCTCCACGGCTATGGCGGCGATCACCGGTCATGGATTCGGATTCATCCCGGACTGCCGGAACTGGCGACGCGCTACGGGGTGATCATTGTCTGTCCTGACGGACAGAACAGCTGGTACTGGGACAGCCCGGCGGTTCCGGCACA
>JAIRXI010000191.1 GCA_031268395.1 Tannerella sp.
TCAAAAGCGTAATGTATGGCGCTGTTGACGAAATTGCCCCCTTTTACACCCCCTGGCGAGTGGTGATGGCTGCCGCGCGACCGGGACAGCTCATTGAAAACAATGATCTGCTGCTCAACTTGAATCCTCCCTGTGCAATCGACAATCCCTGGTGGATAACGCCCGGCAAGGTGATGCGCGAAGCGACCCTTTCTACCGGAGGCGCTAAGGCGGTGGTAGATTTTGCCGTAAAACGAAACCTCCAGTATCTGCATTTTGATGCCGGATGGTACGGGCCGGAGGGAAGCAAAGCGTCCGATGCCACGACTGTGACACTTGACCCGGGCCGGAATCCCAACCCGGATGCGCTCGACCTGAAAGAAGCAATAGCTTATGCGAAAGAACATAATATCAAGGTCATCCTCTATGTCAACCAGCGGGCGCTGGCACAGCAGCTGGACGAAATCCTGCCGCTATATAAAAGCTGGGGAGTGGACGGCCTTAAATTCGGATTTGTGCAGGTCGGCTCACACCGGTGGACGAAATGGATGCATGAAGCGGTGATAAAGTGCGCCGAATACGGATTGGTGGTTGATATCCACGATGAATACCGTCCTTCTGGATTCAGCCGTACATATCCGAACCTGATGACGCAGGAGGGTATCCGTGGCAATGAAGAATTTCCGGATGCCACCCATAATACACTGTTGCCTTTCACGCGGTTCACACAAGGTGCGGCTGATTATACGATCTGTTACTATCGCCGGGATTTTTCGGGGACGGGCGTTTCCGACAAGTCGCATGGCCTGGTGAATGCCCGTTTGCTGACTGTGACCCCGTCACACCAGCTGGCGTTGTCCGTCGTATATTATAGTCCACTGCAATACATGTACTGGTATGACAAGCCGTCCGAAAGCCGGGACGAACCCGAACTGGAATTCTTCGATCTTGTCCCGACCGTCTGGGACGACACAAAGGTCGTCGATGGTCGGCCGGGTGAATTTATCACCATTGCACGCCGCAGCGGAGATGACTGGTTTGTGGGAACCATCACCAACAATGACGCCCGCCGACTGTCTATCCCGCTTGATTTCCTCGAACCGGGGAAAACTTATACCGCCAGTATCTATGAGGATAATCCGAAAGTAAAAACACGGACTAAAGTAGGCATCCGAAAGATAAAGGTAACGAATCAGTCCGTCATTGACGCCAGTCTGTTTCCCTCCGGAGGACAAGCCGTCCGGATAACGGAAGGAAAATAACCTGACCCTCATCCGATTTAACGCGGCTATACGGCATATGGGAGAGGTTGCCTGGACGCCTGCCAACTTGAGACCGCTAAAAAAACTGCGTGCAAACTTTGTATTTATAAGATATATGTTGTAATTTTGTCAGTCGAACTGAAATAATAGCAGTTGATGAGTATGACAAATAATGAGATACAGCAGGTAAAGCAGCGTTTTGGTATTATCGGCAATAATGCGGAGTTGAACCGTGCCATTGATGTGGCGTTGCGGGTGGCGCCCACGGATCTGTCGGCATTAATAACGGGCGAGAGTGGGGTTGGCAAGGAAGTTTTTCCGCAGATTGTACATCAGAACAGCCCGCGCAAACACGCTCAGTATATTGCCGTGAACTGTGGCGCCATACCGGAGGGGACGATTGACTCCGAACTGTTCGGCCATGAGAAGGGGTCGTTTACCGATGCCAAAGATTTGCGGAAAGGTTATTTTGAAGTAGCGGACGGAGGTACGATATTCCTGGATGAAGTGGGAGAGTTGCCGCTCTCGACGCAGGTTCGTCTTTTGCGTGTGCTCGAATCGGGAGAGTTTATGAAAGTCGGCTCATCGAAAGTCCAGAAGACGAATGTGCGTATTGTCGCCGCGACGAATGTGAATCTTGTCGAAGCCGTTTCGCACCATAAATTCCGCGAAGACCTGTACTACCGGCTGAATACGGTACTCGTGCGCATCCCTCCCCTGCGGGAACGCCATGAGGATGTCCCGCTGCTGTTCCGCAAGTTTGCAAGCGACTGCGCGGAGAAGTACCGGATGCCGGCCATTCATCTGGACGACGGGGCGCGCCAGCTGCTGCTTTCGTACCGGTGGCCGGGAAACGTGCGCGAACTGAAAAATATCGTGGAACGGATTTCGGTTATTGAGGAGAACCGGGAGATTACGGCCGACGTGCTGAAGATGCATCTTCCCAATATCTCGATGGAAAAACTTCCCGCACTGGCGCATTTCAGTGACGACAGGAAAGTGTTCAACAGCGAACGGGAGATTCTTTACCAGGTGCTGTTTGACATGAAAAAGGACGTCAACGAACTGAAGAAACTGGTGCACGACATTATGAATGGCAACGTTCAGATGCGGACGGTGGATGATGACGTATACACGCCGGCATCCGTGACGCCGATACGCCAGTCGGCCATACAGGATGCCGAAACGGTGGAGGAAACCCTTTCGCTGGAAGACGTGGAAAAGGAAATGATATGCAAAGCCCTGGAACGGCATAACGGACGCCGGAAGAATGCAGCGGCAGACCTGCAAATCTCGGAACGCACATTATACCGCAAGATTAAGGAATACGGACTGGAGTAAACGGATATGCGGAGGATTATAAATATCACACTGATGCTGCTTGCCGGATGGACATTCTCCTCCTGCACAATCTCCTATTCTTTCAGCGGTTCCTCGATTGACTATACGAAAGTCAGCTCGATTTCCATAAAGGATTTCCCGAATATCTCTCCGCTGGTCTATGCCCCATTGTCGCAGAAATTCACGGAAGCCCTGAAAGACAAGTATACCCGCCAGACAAAACTGCAGATTCTTCGCGAGGGAGGAGACCTCGATCTGGAAGGAGAAATCACGAACTATACGCTTACGCCGCAGGCAGTCAGGGAAGATGCGTACGCGTCGCAGACACGTCTGACGATTACCGTCCGGGTAAGATATGTCAATCAGACCAATCCTGACGAGGATTTTGAACAGTCCTTCTCCGCCTATCAGGAATTTGGAAATGAAAATACGATTGACATGGTGCAGGATCAGCTGTGTGAGTTAATCATATCGGAGATTGTGGATCAGATTTATAATGGAACAGTAGCTAATTGGTAAATTTATGACGAGTGCGGAAATGTATCAATGGATGGCCAATCCGTCCCTGCTAACGAAATCATCCCTGTTTGAGCTAAAGCAAATGGTGGACGAGTTCCCGTATTTTCATGCGGTGAGGATGCTTTATCTGAAAAATCTTGCGATACTTGGCGATGTGCGCCTGGGCAAGGAATTGAAGCGGATGGCTGTTTACATTCCCGACCGCATGCGGCTTTTCATGCTTATTGAAGACCGGGAAAGCAATAAATACAGGCGAGAAGAACGCAAGCCGCCAGCCGGTCAAGCGAATAAAACGGATGACACCCTGAAGTTCATCGACAAAATACTGTCGGAGGAAATATCTCCGTCGCCTCCTCCTCCGCCTGCCGCCGCATCGGATTACGTGAACTGGCTGGAGATGAATGCCGACGACCTGCCGCCGGACGAGGGGCCGGGCAACCGGTTGAAGCATCAGGAGCTGATTGACGCTTTCATCGAAGGTGAAAACCGACAGCACGGGTCGCGTTTGAGACATGTGGATACAAGGTTAAACGAGGAAAAAGAAGCCGGAAATGAAAATACAGTCCGACAGGAATCATTTGAAAAAGCATCTCTTGACGACTCGTATTTTACTGAAACCCTGGCTCATGTATATATGAGCCAGAAGCGATATGACAAAGCTTTGGAAATTATTCGCGCTCTAAGTTTGAAATATCCGGAAAAAAATATTTACTTTGCAGACCAAATTAGGTATTTGGAAAAAATTATTAACATAAAAAAATAAAGAAATGTACGTTTTTATTTCAATTTTGATTCTTATCTGCTCCATTTTGCTGGTATTGATTGTACTGGTACAAAATTCCAAGGGAGGAGGGCTGGCGGCCGGATTCTCTTCTTCAAATCAGGTTCTGGGCGTTCGCAAGACGACCGATTTTCTCGAAAAAGCAACGTGGACATTAGCCGGACTGCTTGTTGTTTTCTGCATAAGCATCACATCATTCATCCCGGAAAAAGTAGCCGTTTCGGACAATTCGGAGGTTATTGAAAACGTAAGTGCGCCAATCAACACGTCTGTTCCTGACTTTGGAACGGCACAACCCGAAGCTGAACCTTCGGGCGCGGTAGTACCCTCACAGGCGCTTCCTATACAGGACGCGCCGACATCGGAAGAATAAATATTTTTCACCGAAATGAAAGAGGCAATAGAAATGGCTAAAAATTAGCTGTTTCTATTGCCTCTTTTGTGGAATGTGCTAAAAAATAAGGTTTTGTACTTTAAAAGCAATGCTTTTGTACATAAAGAGTATGAATTGGTTAAATATGGACTTTTAAATGACCGGCATTGATATAACCGCCATATCTTTGTGTCCATAGACGTAGTACTTCTTCATATTATTAGTTTTTTAAAGGTAAAAAGTTTATTAATGGTTAATGCAGAAAATCCCGAACGTGAAGTCCGGGATTTTTCGTTTTTTTGCGCATCAACAACCCGTTTTATTGGATCGCCTGCAAAAACCTGTGTTCAAGCAAAACATTTGTGTAACGTGTTAGCCGCCAGTGCGGGCTTGTGCAGCCCGTACCGTTCAAGCCGGTAATACGGCAGAAAGGCACGGACCGTAAGTCCGCGCCGGCAGTGAGTCCGAAAGTACTTTGCAGGGGTGCGAGACGCTTTCAGAACGTTCCGAAAGTATTTTGCAGGGGTGCGAGACGCTTTCAGAACGCTCAGAAAGTACTTTGCAGGGGTTCGAGACGCTTTCAGAACGCTCAGAAAGTACTTTGCAGGGGTGCGAGACGCTTTCAGAATGCTCAGAAAGTACTTTGCATGGGTGCGAGACGCTTTCAGAACGCGCCGAAAGTACTTTGCAGGTGTGCGCGGCGCTTTCGGCATGCGCCGAAAGTACTTTGCAGGGGTGAGAGATGCTTTCGGCACTCGCCGAAAGCACTTTTCAGGGGTGCGAGATGCT